>JANONL010000423.1:0-9009 GCA_031420815.1 Sphingomonadales bacterium
GGGACTTGAACCCGCGACCTCCGGCGTGACAGGCCGGCGCTCTAACCAACTGAGCTACACCCGCTTAGTGCGGTGGAGGCGCGTTAGAAGCGCTACGGGATTCTGTCAACAGCGACTTTGTGAACCGGCCATTTCTTTGGCGCGGCTTCGCTGACGTCATATCGTCACGTTAACGCAATCGATATGATTGTATAATTATTTACAATCTAATTGGCTATAATATTATTTTATATCAATGACTTAAACTGGTTAATCGGGCCTTGGGGGGTTAACCGTTTCTTGACCTTATTGCGGCATAACGTCGCCATGTTGAACAAAGTACAACTTGTCGCAAGCCCAAGCTATCCATGCTCAAAAGCTCGGTTATCGAGCGTTGCGTTGGGCGCTTTGCTGGGTTTCACATGCACGCAACCGGCGATAGCTGCGGGCACGTTGGCCGGTACCGACATTGAGAATATCGCCGAAGCAACGTATGATGTTGGCGCACTGACAATTACAGTGCAGTCCAACCTGGTAGTCATCAAGGTCGACGAGTTGCTGGACGTCACTGTGGATGCTACCGATTCCGGCGACATTACGACCGCTCCAGGCTTTGTTGGTAATGTTCAGACATTCCGCGTAACGAACACCGGTAACGGTAATGAAGCATTTGGGCTGACCGCTAACGTCAATAATGGCGGTGATGATTTCGATCCGACGTTTCAGAAAATCGTTATCGATACCAACAATGACGGCGTTTACGACCCGGGCGTTGATACCGATTACATTCCGGGTACAAACGAACCAGTTATTGGACCGGATCAAAGCAAAAACTTTTTCATTATAACGACAACTCCTGTCGGGGTCGCCGATCTTGATCGCGCAGCTATTGGCCTTGCCGCAGTTGCGTTAACCGGCAGCGGTGCTCCTGGAACACCCTTTACGGGTGCTGGCCAAGGTGGCGGCGACGCCGTTGTAGGATTGAGCGGTGCAACGTCAGCAGACAGCGGTTTTCTGGCGGTCCAAGCCGCTTTGGTCACACTTGTTAAGTCCGCAACTATCCTTGATCCATTTGGCGGCACCCGCGCAGTTCCCGGGGCAATTGTTACCTATAGCATTGCCGCGAATGTGACGGGCTCCGGAAGTCTCGCCAATTTGGTGATTACCGATCCGATCCCGGTCAGCGCTCAATATGAAGTTGGCACCATCACATTACAGGCCGCGACGCTAACCGACGCAGCCGACGCGGACGCAGCCGATTACAATGGCACCCGCGTGCGCGTGGTCGCCGGAACTGTTCCCGCGGGTCAAACCCGTACCGTTACTTTCAAGGTGAAAATTCCATGAAATCGATCATTCAGGCCTCCGTTGCCGCTATCCTTACGCTCGTCACCGGGGCCGCCGCCTTTGCAGCCACCCCGTTGGAACTGAAGAGCGATGTTTTTGTCGAGCGACAGATCGTTCGCAGCGACGGCAGCAACAGCGTCGTCCTCGAAAAGCCGAATATGGTGACGCCGGGCGACAATCTGGTTTTCATCGTGCGCTACAAAAACGTCGGTGGATCGACCGCCAGCAACTTCGTCGTCACGAACCCACTTCCCGCCGCCGTAGCCTTTAACGGCACGTCAGATGGGCTGGAAATCGTGTCGATCGACGGCGGAAGAAGCTGGGGAATATTAGGAGCGCTGCGTGTCGCCAAAGCCGGCGGAACATTCCGTCCGGCAACGCTGACCGATGTAACTCATCTAAAATGGAATTTAAATCAACCGCTTACCGCTGGTTCGGAAGGTAAATTGATATTTCGCGGGATCGTAAAGTGATCGCGAACCGCCATGATTGCAGCGGAGTGGGCGCAATCGAACAGAGTGCAAGGAGTATAAGCATGACCAGTAAGCTTAAAATTCTCGTTGCCGCAGGCACAATATCGGCCGCAATGATGAGCGCAAGTTCGGCATTCGCGGCGGGCTCGCTTGTTGGCACGAGTGTAAACAATACGGCAACCGTCGACTATCAAGTCGGCGGCGTTGCCCAGACGCAAAAAACGGGTTCGGACGCGTTTTTGGTCGACCGCAAAGTCGCCTTCACACTTACCGAAGCCACGCCGGTTGGAACCACCTCGGTTGTTCCGGGGCAACAGGATGCGGTAACAAAGTTCACGTTGAACAACACGACCAATGATACGCTGGATTTCAACCTTGCGGCCGCACAATTGTCGGGAACCGTTGCCAAACACGGCGGAACCGATGTGTTCGACGTAACCGGCTTTACATTCTTCGTCGATGGCAATGGTAATGGCACCTATGAAGTCGCTTCCGATACGGCAACGCTGGTCAACAATCTCGCGCCAGATGCCTCGATTTCGATTTTCATTGTCGGGGATATTCCGTTGGCTCAAACCAACGGTCAAGTTTCTGGCGTTACCATGACTGCATCGGCGCGTAACAGTGACGGTACCGCTATCACCGCTGCAACCGACGCAACCGTCAACACTGCGGCTGTAGAAACAATATTTGCCGATACCGGACGTGACGGCATCGAAAGCGATGGTGATGACTACACATTGGCGGCACCAATCCTAACTGTCTCCAAACTCAGTCGGGTGGTTTCGGATGGCGTCAGCACAAGCAACTTCAAGGCAATTCCGGGTGCGGTAGTGGAATATTGCATCGCGGTAACCAACGCGGCCGGTGCCGCCACTGCGACGAACGTAGCCGTGGCCGATAACCTGAGCTTGGAACCTGACTTTACGTACCAGGCATCGTTCACGCCGAAGCTTGATGGCACCGTGGTTGCTGGCAATACATGTACGCCAGGTGGTACCAACGCCACTTATAACGGCGGTACTGACACCGTTTCGGGGACGTTGACCAACATTGCGGCGGGCGAAACTCGCACGCTGGTTTTCCGCGTTACCATCGATTGATAGGACAAGGGCGGCGTGCGGTCATCCGTCGCCGCCCTTTTTCGCCATGTGGACGTTAACCAAATCCATTATTAAATGCGCCGGTGTGCTGGCGGCAGGAATTTTGCATCCTGCCGCCAGCTTACCTGCGTTTGCGCAAGCGCAACCGCCGATTATCAGCAACACAGCTACTGCGCAGTGGGATGCAGGGGGCCAGACGCTCTCCAGAACATCGAACACGGTGCAATTTGCCGTTGAAAACGTGCAGCCACCGGCTCCGGTGCTGGCTCTTTTCCATTTTTCCAACGCGCCGGGCGCTACGACGGTCAATTTACCGTCAACGATATGCTTTGGCAGCGGTGGCGCAACGCCTGTGGCGCTTTCCGGTGCGTTTGCGGGGACATCCACCTCCCCTGCAAGCCTCGTTCCTGCTAGCGCGATCCGCGCAGGCGAACCACTGGTGATTCAGGTGGATGCTGCGGCCAAAAACCTCAATCCAACGGCGGTTGACCAGTTCGAAGTCACCATAGTGACAGCAAATGGGGACAGGGAGCGGCTAACGCTTACCGAATCGGCGCCAAACAGCGGTCGTTTCACCGGTTTTATCAATACCGCTGCTGTACCACCCCGCGCCGTTCAGGGCGATTGCGTGTTATCCGTGCGGGCGGGTGATACTTTGCGGGTGGAATTGGACGATAGCAGCACCGGTGCCAGCGTTGGCAACGCGGAAGTCGAGATTCTGATCGATCCTTTTGGGCTCGCCTTTGACAGCGGCGATGGTCGCCCCGTCGATGGCACCAGAATCACGATCATCGACGTCGCAACCGGCAATCCTGCCACGGTTTTTGGCGATGACGGCGTGTCGTCATTCCCCAGCACCGTCGTTGCTGGCTCGACCGTGACAGATGGCAGTGGCAACATTTACGCTTTTACTTCAGGATTTTACCGATTCCCTTTCTTGCGACCAGGAACGTATCGCCTGTTGGTGACACCCCCAACGCCGTACACGCACCCTTCGGTTGCGACCCCTGCGGAGATCGCGTTGCTCACGCGGCCTGACGGCGGGCGATTCATCATTGCAAGCGGATCTTACGGAGGCGATATTACGCTGTTCGATCCTGCACCAGTGAGAATAGATATCCCTCTTGATAGGCCCGGCGGGGCGCTGACGCTGAGCAAGGTAACTTCGACAGCGACGGCAATGCCTGGCGATGTTGTACAATACCGTGTTTCAGTGCAAAATCCCGACAGGCTCCGCAATTCAGGGCCGATCACGGTCAGTGATACGCTGCCCAGCGCTATGCGGATCCGCAATACTAGCGTTCGTTATCAAGGTATTAGCTTAACTCCAACGGTTGCTGCCGATGGCCGCAGTTTCACTGTAGCACTTCCTCCGCTGGCCGCTGGCGCATCCGGACTGCTGACCTATTTGGCCGAAGTCCGGCAGGACGCACGCCCCGGCGACGCAATCAATCTTGCCGCCGCTGCCGACAATCGCGGCGCAGTGAGCGACACTGTCGACGCGACCATCCGCATCATCCGCGACGGCATTAGCGAACGTTTCACCCTCATCGGTCGCGTAACCGAAGGCGGATGCACCGTCGATCCCCGCAAAACTAAAGGCATTGCCGGTGTCCGCGTGATGCTTCAGGACGGAACATATACCGTCACCGACGTCGACGGTCGTTATCACTTCGAAGGGCTGATTCCCGGCGTGCATGTCGTGCAAGTCGACCCCAGCACCTTCCCGCTCGACCAGAAACCAGTGGATTGCGCACAGAACACGCGCAGCGCTGGCAGCGCCATATCGCGCTTTGTCGAAGGCCGCGGCGGCAGCTTGAAACGCGCAGATTTCCGTGCGGTTCAGACCGCGCCTCGCGAAGATTCGCGCAAAGCAGCGATGCCGTTGCCGCCCGTCCTTTCCGATCCGGAAGCGGCGGGTGCCGAGCGCGACTGGTTCGCCGGACAAGAACCCGGCACCGGCTTTGTATTTCCCGAAACCGGTTATAATCCACGTGTTAAATCCGTCCGTGTCGCGGTCAAACATCGTCCGCGTCAAACAGTGGAGCTATTGGTAAATGGCCAAGCAGTCGAGCCACTCGCGTTCGATGGCATGAAGAAGAGCGGCGACGGCAAAATCCGGGTTTCGGTATGGCGCGGCGTTGGCGTCGACGACGGCAACAACCGTCTAACCGCTAACATCAAGGATAACGAAGGCAATCTAATAGAAACGATCGAACAGACCGTGTATTTTGCCCATGCGCCGATGAAGGCCGAGTTTATCAAGGATCAGTCGGTCTTGCTCGCCGACGGTGTCACACGTCCGCGGATTGCAGTGCGCCTGACCGACCGTAGCGGCAAGCCTATCCAGCATGGCTCCGTGGGCGACTTCGGCGTAACTGCGCCCTATGCCCCAGCCATCGAGGTCGATGCGCAGCAGGCTAGCCAGTTGTCCGGTCTGGAACGTGCCCGCCCGGTATGGCGCGTCCACGGCGACAACGGTATTGCTTACATCGAGCTGGAGCCAACGACAGCGTCGGGCACCGTTGCGATCAGCTTCAACTTCCATGACGGCAAGGTGCAACGCGAGCAACGTGTCGAAACCTGGCTCGATCCGGGCGACCGACCCTGGACCGTCGTAGGCTTTGCCGCTGGCACCATTGGTTTCAACAAGCTTGAAGAAGGCTTGGAAGAGCTGGTGAATGACGATGACCAGTTGAACATCGACGGCCGCATTGCACTCTACGCCAAGGGCCGGGTCAGCGGTAAATGGCTGATGACGATGTCTTACGACAGCGACAAGAAGGAAGATGAAACCCGGTTCGCCGGTGTCATCGACCCGCGCCGTTACTACACAATCTACGCTGATCGCGCCGAGCAGCGTTACGACGCAGCCTCTATCCGCCGCCTCTATCTGAAGCTGGAACGTCCGCAATTCTATGCGCTGTTCGGTGATTACCAGACCGGCATCGACGAGCCGCAATTGGCGCGTTACCAGCGTTCGTATAACGGCGTAAAGGCCGAGTACCGCAACGACGAAGTCCAGGCGACTGCGTTCGGTTCGGACACGCCGTACCGCTATCGTCGCGAAGAAATCCAGGGTAACGGCCTCAGCGGTCCCTATGCACTCGCCGCGCGGGACATCCTGGCCAACAGCGAGCGGATCACGCTGGAAACCCGCGACCGTCTGCGTTCCGACCGGATTGTCGAGCGCAAGCCACTGCTCCGTCATATCGATTACGACATCGATTATCTCGCTGGCACGCTGCGTTTCCGCGAGCCGATCCTGTCGCGTTCCAGCGGCCTTGATCCGCAATTCATCATTGCCGAATATGAAGTCGATGGCATCGGCCGCCGGGTTGCTAATGCTGGCGGTCGGGTCCGCTGGACTAGCCCCGATGCAAAGCTGCAAATCGGCGCGACTGCAATCCACGATGAGACTGACATCAGCAAGACCGACTTGTTGGGCGCAGACATTATCTTCCGTCCTGGCACCGGCACAGAAATCCGGGCAGAATTCGCTGGATCGACAGGGCAAGCCAAGTCTGCCAGTACGATGCCAAGTACAGGCGGCGCGACCGCATGGCTGGTCGAAGCCGAGCATCATGACGAGACGTTTGACGTGCTTGCCTATGTCCGCGAACAGCAGGCAGGGTTTGGTGTAGGCCAGACCAACGCATCCGAAATCGGCACCCGCAAGTTCGGCGTTGATGGTCGTGTCCGCCTGAATGACAAGCTCTCGGTGTCGGCACTTGGCTATCAGGAAGAGTTTTTGGGCAACGACACGCGGCGTCGCGTAGCGTCTGCCGAAATCGAATATCGCGATGGAGGCACCACCGTTCGCGCTGGCATCACCCATGCCAATGACAAGCTCGCCGACGGCACGATCAACAAATCGACGCTCGCCAAACTTTCGGGATCGCAAAAGCTGTTTAACGACAAGCTCGAGCTGTCCGCGCAGACCGAATTTGCGTTAGGCGATCAGGACCAAAGCATCGACTTCCCTGCCCGCCACAGCATCGGCGCACGTTATGCTATCAGTTCCGACATCGCCTTGGTCGGCAGCTATGAAATCGCCAAGGGCGAAAATATCGATGCGCGCACCGCACGTCTCGGTTTTGACCTCGCACCTTGGGCTGGTGGCCGCATTGTTGCCAGCGCTAACCAGCAAGACATTACCGAATACGGCCCGCGCACTTTTGCCGCTTACGGACTCGCGCAGTCGTTCAAGATCAGCGACAAATGGTCGGTCGATTTCACGCTCGACGGCAACAAGACTTTGGGTGGCTTTAGCCGCGCCGATGTGGTCAACCCGTTGCAGCCGGTCGCCTCTGGTGGCTTCCTTGGCAGCGACGGCAGCCTGACCGAAGACTTTACCGCTGTAACCGCAGGCGGCACCTACCACGGCGAACGCTGGAGCTGGACTGGCCGCGCGGAATACCGTGACGGCGAAACCACCAACCGCTACGGTTTGACCACCGCGATCCTTCGCCAGATCGGCGAGGGTCGCGCGGTCGGCGGCGCATTGAGATGGTTTCGCGCGAAGGATGATCTGGGCGCAAGTACAACGACTACACAGGCAGAAATTAGCTGGGCACACCGCCCTGTCGATAGTCAGTGGTCGTTCCTCAACAAATCAGAGTTCCGCTACGATGCGGTGCGGGGCGCGGTTTCCGGCTTGCCGGGACCAATAGGGGGCGCCCCGCTAAATATCGACGGCGATGCGAAATCGCGCCGCGTCGTCAACAGCCTGTCGGTGAACTACACGCCTATCGACGACGACGATGGCCTGTTTATTGAGCGCGGTGAATATGCTGTCTTCTGGGGCACGCGCTATGTCTTCGACAAATTTGGTCAGGATGATGTCAAGGGCTGGAGCAACGTCATCGGTGCCGACATGAAGTTCGACCTGTCCGATGTCGCCGACATAGGTGCGACCGGAACCGTGCGGATCGGCACCAACGGCAAAAACATCGCTTATTCGGGCGGTCCCGTGTTGACGGTTACGCCGTTCAAGAACGCGAATATCTCGCTCGGCTACAATATTGTAGGCTTTGAAGACCGTGATTTCGAGGACAGCCGCTACACCCGCTCGGGCCCGTTCGTCACCTTGAAACTGAAATTTGACCAGGAAACGCTGGCTGGCTTCAAGTTCTGAGCCTTGATGTGACCGAAAAAAATGGTACGAGACTTGCAGAACTCGATGCTTTGCGCGGCTTGGCGGCGCTGGCTGTAGTCCTGTTCCATTACCTCAGCCAGTATCAGCATATTTCGCCCATTGGCCAAAGCAGCGCCCTTTCACTGCCATGGGGCCGTTTTGGGGTCGAGATTTTCTTTGGAATTTCGGGCTTCGTCATTTTCATGACGTTGCGGAACACGCGAACTGCAACCGATTTTATCGTTTCGCGATTTGCGCGGCTGTTTCCGGCTTATTGGGCCGCCATCATCGTGACCACCGCTGTAGTTCACCTGTGCAACGCAGGGTATCTCCACATTTCGGCGGGTGCGCTCGCTGTTAATTTCACGATGCTGCAAGGGCATTTGGTCGTAGATCACGTCGACGGCGCATACTGGTCGCTGTCGGTCGAACTGGGCTTTTACGCCATCATGCTGTTTTTGTGGCGTCTGAAGCTGCTTGACCGCATCGAGTGGGCGCTGATAGCCTGGATCGCCTTAAAGCTGCTGTGGTGGCTGTTTCCGGGGCTCTCGTGGCGTTTGAGCTATATCCTCATCGTCGAGTATATTCCGTTTTTTGCCGTCGGTGTTGCCGCATTCCGCGTTTGGTCCGGCGAACGGCGCTGGTTCCAGCAACTGCCGTTGCTGGCGTTCGGCTACGGCGTGGTTATCCTGATCGATCCGTGGCCGATGGCTTTGGTTTACCCGATTTCGTTAGCAATTTTCGCCGCAATTGCCACTAACAGAACGGGTTTTCTGCGCCGAGGCGCGCTGATCTGGCTCGGTTCGATATCCTACCCGCTGTATCTGATCCACCAATATGCCGGGTTTGCCATTATGGACGCACTGCAAATCGCGGGAATTCCTCCACTTGTTGCTATAACAGTTGCGCTGACCCTGGTATTGAGCGCCGCATGGATGATTACCCGCTTTATCGAGCGCCCGGCTTTGCA
>JANONL010000424.1:0-6626 GCA_031420815.1 Sphingomonadales bacterium
CGGATACTCGTCGGCCTCGGCTTTGACGAAGACATGCAGGGGCGACCGCTCGACAGCTATTCGGGCGGCTGGAAAATGCGGGTAGCGCTGGCGGCGCTCCTGTTCTCCGAACCGGACCTGCTGTTGCTCGATGAGCCTTCGAACCACCTGGATTTGGAAGCGACGTTGTGGCTGGAAAATTTCCTCAAATCCTACCCGTCGATGATGGTCGTCATCAGCCACGAGCGCGATTTGCTGAACAATGTCGTCGATAATATCCTGCATCTGGAGGGCGGACAGACCACGCTGTATTCGGGCGGTTACGACAGTTTTGAACGGCAACGCGCCGAGCGTGCGGCACAACTGGCGGCGGCAAAGGCGAGCCAAGACGCGCAGCGCGCCAAGTTGCAGGATTATGTCGCGCGCAACTCGGCGCGCGCCTCGACCGCGAAACAGGCGCAGTCACGCGCCAAGGCGCTGGCAAGAATGCAGCCGATTGCGGCGATGGCCGAAGACCCGACGCTGAGCTTTGACTTCCCCAGCCCCGACGAACTGCGCCCGCCGCTGGTGACGCTCGATATGGCAAGCGTGGGTTATGCCGAGAATACGCCGATATTGCAGCGGCTGAACCTGCGGCTTGACCCCGATGACCGCGTGGCGTTGCTCGGGCGCAACGGCAACGGCAAGACCACACTCGCTCGCCTGCTCGCCGCGCAACTCGCGCCGATGAACGGCGCAATGAGCGCTTCTGGCAAAATGCGCGTTGGATATTTCACGCAATATCAGGTCGAAGAACTCGACGGCAAGGATACCCCGCTCGAACATATGGGCCGCCTAATGAAAGGCGCGACGCCGGGTGCGGTGCGCGGACAACTGGGGCGCTTTGGTTTCTCCGGCGCGAAGGCGACGACGCTGGTCGGCAAGCTGTCGGGCGGCGAACGCGCGCGGCTGGCGCTGGCGCTGATCACCCGCGAGGCCCCGCATTTGCTGATCCTCGACGAGCCGACGAACCACTTGGATGTCGATGCGCGCGAAGCGTTGGTGCAGGCGCTCAACGATTATGAAGGTGCGGTCGTCCTGGTCAGCCATGACCGGCACATGCTGGAGTTGACCGCCGACCGGCTGGTGCTCGTCGATAACGGCACCGCGACCGAATATCAGGGTAGCATCGACGATTACACCGACATGATCCTCGGCAAAAGTCCCGCCAAGGAGAAGCTGTCGAAAGCCGATCGTAAAGAAGACAAAAAGGCAGCCGCTGCCGCCCGCGAAGCGCAATCGAAACTGAAAAAAGCGGTGAGCGATGCCGAGGCCGATCTGGCAAAATACGAGGTCGTCCTTTCGGCCATCGACAAGGCCCTTCGACAAGGTCAGGGTCTTGATCCGCAGGCCGCCGCCAACGAATATAAAGACCTGACCATGGGCGAGCTGTCGCAGCGCCGGAGCAAAATTGTCGCGGCGCAAACGGCGGCGGAGGCGAATTGGGTTGCGGCGAGCGAAGCGTTGGAGAAGGCGGGCTAGAGTGCGGCGGCATTAGCAAGATGTGTTGACCAGCGAAGGCTGGGGCCCAGACCTTGAGGAAGAATCTTTTGCTGGGGCTGGACCCCGGCATGCTCCGGGGAACACAATTCGTTTTTCAGCCCGCCTGTTCGGACGCCAATACCGATAACAGCGCCTTTTCCAGTTCATAATCGGCGAACGGCTTGTTCAGGCGCGGTGCGGTGTTCATTGCGTCGCTCGGCAATTCCAGCCCGCCATATCCGGTGACGATGATGAATGGCACGGCATCGACAATGAGCGCATCGACGATTGGCGCGCTACTGGTCCCGTTGAGATTGGCATCGAGCAACGCACAGTCGATTTTTTCCGCCTCAACCTTGGCAAGTGCCTCGGCAACGGTGGCGACCGGCCCGATAACTTCGCATTCCAGCTCGTCAAGCAGCATCGAAAGATGTTCGGCAATCAGCCATTCGTCCTCTACCACCAGTATTTTCCGGCCAGACAATTGCTTCGATAAAGTCATGGTCGACGTCCATTCACATTCGTATTTTCGATTTTGGGCGCAATCGCTTCGGTAAGGGGGAATCCGAGCGTCGCCTGCAAACCGTCGGTCGCAAAATTCAGAATGGCTTCGCCTTTCAAGTCATAGGCCATGCTTCGTTCAATGAAGCGTATGCCTTGTCCCTGACGCTTTGGCGGAGCGACCTCGGGGCCGCCGGCCTCATACCAATCGAGACGTAGCCGTTGTGCGTGATCACCAGGTTCGATCCGCCACTGGATGCTAACGGCACCCGCCCGTACCGACAGTGCACCATATTTGCTGGCGTTGGTCGCCAGTTCATGGACGATCATCGCCAACGTCAGCGCGGCCTGCGGTCGTATATCGATAGCCGGTCCGTCAGCGATGACAAACTGCCCGCTCTCAGCAAACGGTCGCAGCGCCCGTTCCAGGATTTCGCGAAGCTGGACGCCCTTCCAATTGCCGTCGATCACCAGATCATTGGCGTTGGCTAAAGCCTGAATTCGGCCACCGAACGCCTCGCCGAATTGCGCAAGCGATGTGCTGTGGCGACGGGTCTGGCTGGCTATCGACTGCACGACCGCAAGCGTGTTTTTGACGCGGTGGCTGAGTTCGCCGACCATCATCTCCTGATGACGCTCCAACGCCTTACGTTCGGTAATGTCGTCGATGCTCAGCAGAATGAGACCTTCCTTATTGTCCTCGCCTGCATCATCTGTGATGCGCCGCGCGTTGATCAGGAGATTTCTGACATCCGCGTGCGGTGATGAAATTTCGAGCTCGAAATCGTCGATCTGCTCGTGTTGCGGGAGCATTTCCTCCAGCAGCAACCGCAGCTCGGGGTTGTCCCACATGCCGTTGCCAAGCTCATAGATCAAAGCACCTATCGTGTCGGCGTCGTCGATACTGAACATTTTATAGAATGCCGCGTTTGCGGTTTGCACATGCAGATTTCCGCCGAGCACGAGCAAAGGATCGCGAACGGTTTCAACGATTGCCGCAGAAAATTCTTTGGCCGCCAGCGTCTTGGTTTGAATACTTTTCAGGTCGGTGATATCGACAAATGTGGCAACGGCACCGGCGATACGGTTATCATGCGTCCTGTAAGGCAACACCCGCATCCGGTAGCAACGGTCGTTGTTCGACGCCACATCAGCTTCCGAGGTTGTCAGATGCGCGACCGCAGCCTGTGCCTTTTCGATCAGGTCACCACCCTTGAATTTCTGCGCGAAGCTCGCAATCGGACGACCGATATCCTTTTCGATTAGCGAAAATACCGTCTGGATCGCCGGGGTGAACCATTTGATCCGCATGTTGGTGTCGAGGAAGATGGTCGCGATATCATTGCCCATCAGAAGGTTTTTCAGGTCGTCGCTGACGTCGCCCAGCTCGATAATTTTGCGGTCAAGCTGTGCGTTGATGGTGGACAGTTCCTCGTTGAGCGCCTGCAATTCTTCCTTCGATGCCTCCAGTTCCTCGTTGGTGGCTTGCAGCTCCTCGTTGACGCTGGTCACTTCCTCGTTGGCGGCGGTCAGTTCCTCGTTGGTCGTCTCGTGTTGCTCGACAGTCCGACGCATTTCCTCACGTGCTGACCGCAACTCTTCTTCGATATCGCCACGCAGTACCTCATCGGTTGTTAAAACCGCGTTTTGTTCGGGTCGCGCTGCCGCTCCCTGTTCCTGATCCTGTTCAAAATTGACCAGTATCATCCCGTTTTCGTCGCCATCCTGCTTGACCGTGCTAGCGGTGACCAGCACCGTACGCGGTCCACCGGCAAGCTTGATGGTGGCGCGCACGGTAACCGGCTGCTTGTCTTCGATAGCCTTTTGCACGGCGCTGCGGATGGTCAGCCGCAACCCGTCGCGCGCAAGTGCAAGCAGGTCCATCGTCGGCGACCCCGCAGGCTGCGCAAGATAATCGTCGGTAACTCCGTGAAAATGCAGCACGCGGTAACTGCGGTCGATCAGCACCGATGCCGGCGCAAAACGGTCGGCGAGTGTCTTGATCGCTATATCGGAAAGCTTGGCCCGACCGTTGGCACGCGGCGCGTTGTCATCGCGCGTTGGCCAATCGGCAAAACTGATTGCCGGAGACCGCGCCGTACCGATCCGCCGGTAAATCCGCCAGCGCTTGGACACATCGGCAAACAGATGGCCGCGCGCCCCAATGGTTTCCGCATTGCCCAGAAACAGGTAACCACCCTCACGCAGCGCAAAATGGGCAAGCGAAAGAACTTTGTCCTGTGCGGGCGGCTGTAGATAGATCAACAGGTTGCGGCAACTGACCAGATCCATTCGCGAATAGGGCGGGTCGTGCAGCAAATCCTGCGGGGCAAACAGCACAACCTCTCGCACATGCGCCTTGACGCGGTAATAGCTGTCATCGATCTTGTCGAAAAAGCGCGCGAGCCGTTCGGGCGACAGGCTTTCGACCATGCTGCCGGGAAACGTGGCCTTGCGCGCCGATCCGAGATGATGATCGGCAGCATCAGTCGCAAAAATCTTTATATTCAATGCTTTCCCAGATGCCTCGCTATGTTCGATCAGCAGCATGGCAATCGAATATGCTTCCTCTCCGGTCGAACAGGCGGGCACCCAGGCGCGGATGGACTGTTCAGGCGCGGCCTTGTCTATCATCGGCGCAATCACCTCGCGTTCCAGCGCACTCCACGCATCCGGGTCACGAAAAAACGCGGTGACATTGATCATCAGGTCCTTGCCGAGCGCGGGCAGTTCTTCGGGGTCACTTTTCAGCAACGCGATATATTCGGAAAGCTGCTCGATGTGCGCAAGCCCCATACGTCGGTGAATGCGTCGCGACAAAGTCGCACGTTTGTATTGGCGAAAATCGTGGATGCCGCTGGTATGCAATAGTGTGAGTACATCGTCGATGCCGGTGGCGGAACTCGTCGCGATCACCTCGGGAACATTATCGTGGATATAGGAGTGCTGGGCGTAAGCGAGCAACGCCTTTGGCATGTTCTCGGGTGCCAGCACATAATCGACCACATCCGACGCGATTGCGTGGCGCGGCATACTGTCAAACTTGGCGGTCTTGGGTTCTTGCGCGATACAAAGCCCACCCGCCTGCTTGATATCCATCAAACCGGCGGTGCCGTTGCTGCCCGCGCCCGTCAGGACAATGGCAATCGCCTTTTCCTTCTGGTCTTGGGCGAGCGAGGTAAAAAACTTGTCGATCGGATGGCGCAGTCCGCGTTTTTCCTCTGGCTCGATCAGACGGAGGATGCCGTCCTCGATCAATAAGGTTTTGGCAGGGACGATGATATAAACATGGTTGGCTTCGACCCGCATCCCTTCTTCGACCTGAACCAAAGGCATTGTCGTTTCGCGCTGCAACAAATCGGCGAGCAAGCTTTCGCGCGTCGGGTCAAGATGCTGGATGATGACGAACGCCATGCCGCTATTGGCAGGCATCGCCCGCAGAAACGTGCTCGCAACCTCCAGCCCGCCCGCCGACATACCGATCCCGACGATGGGGAACGAGCCGCCAGCCGCAATGTCTGTACCACTGCCCTCAGCTTCCTGATCCGTCTTCCTGGGCTTTTGTAACTTGGCCAACCGCTTCTCCACCGAGATAGGGCCGTCAAGAATCGACGATAGGCCCCTTTCAAGAGAACGAGGCATAAGCCGAGTCGTTCCCGTGACATAATTTTTTCGCGATTATGAACAGGAATGTCGTGAAAGCGCCAGCCACCACCGCCGACCGCTTGACCCAACCCGCTCCCCGCCCTATATACGAATTTAATCTCGCCTTTCGGGAACCGCCTTGTCGTCGCGCAACTTGGCTAACGCATTGAAGGGTATGGATTTTCACATACGCGAAACGGCTGCACAGCAGAGCCCGATTCTTGGGGGCTTCGCCATGCGGCTTTTTCTTGTCTGTGGCATGGCGTCCGCACATTCTTAGTTCTTAAGCGAGGCTTTAGCTCCAATATGGCAACCCGTACCGCTCCTGCATCTTTGTCGCGTCAAAAACGCATCCGCAAAATCTTTGGTAACATCCACGAAGTTATCGACATGCCCAACCTGATCGAGGTCCAGCGCGAAAGCTATGAGCAATTCCTGCGCTCTGACCCGACGATCGGTTATGTATCGGGTCTCGAAAAAACGCTGCGCAGCGTTTTCCCAATCAAGGATTTTGCCGGAACTTCGGAACTCGACTTCGTTCATTACGAACTCGAAGACCCAAAATACGACGTCGAGGAATGCCGCCAGCGCGGGATTACCTATGCCGCTCAGATGAAGGTGACACTGCGCCTGATCGTGTTCGAGGTTGACCCCGACACCGAAGCGCGTTCGGTTTTGGATATCAAAGAACAGGACGTTTACATGGGCGATATGCCGCTCATGACGCATAACGGCACCTTCTTCATTAACGGTACAGAACGCGTTATCGTTTCGCAGATGCACCGTTCGCCGGGCGTATTGTTCGACCATGATCGCGGCAAGACCCACTCGTCGGGCAAATATCTGTTTGCCGCGCGGGTCATTCCGTATCGCGGTTCGTGGCTCGATTTCGAATTCGACGCCAAGGATATCGTCAACGTCCGTATCGACCGTAAGCGCAAGCTGCCGGTCACGACGCTGCTTTACGGGCTGGGCATGAA
>JANONL010000425.1:0-8341 GCA_031420815.1 Sphingomonadales bacterium
GTTGTCGACCGACAATCTCGCCAAGGAATATTTTGGTGAGGCTGGGATGCTCGGCTATGTATTGGGCGTGCAGCGTCAGGAAATCCGCCAGGGCATTGCTTGTGTGAGGCATCAGAATATGTCGGGTTCGGACATTGGCGATGACCATAAGGAATATTTTGCCGGTGAAGCCGCCCTGAAAGCCGGCGGCGCGCATAATACTATGAACCAGTTTGGCTGAGGAGATATAAAGTGGCTGAACCTGCCCGTTCCCGCGCGGTCCTTTCGAATGAGGACTTCAAACTTCTCCGTGAAGCCGTAGGCCATTATCTGACTGTCATTCAGGACAAACCGGAATCCAAGAAATTCGCGCAGCTCTATCACCGCCTTGGTAGCGCCGCGCCTAAGTAGTTCCAAGTTTTCCTGGGGAGGAAAACGCCTATCCGCCGGCAGCAATGTCGGCGGATTTTTTATGCGCGAAAGCCTCTTCCCATCGCTAATATTATATTAACGGGCACCCGCTATCACACCGGCAAGAGAGAATCCGGAAAATGGTGCAAATGGACAATATTCTAAAGTTGTTGATCGGTGTTTTGAGCTTTGCCGGGTTGCTGGCGATGCTTACTCCATCGCAACTGACTACCGCTAAGCCAGACCCCGTACCGGTTTTCGAACCGGCACCAGTCGCACCCACAGAAAGCGCTCCGGCCCCTGACGAACCGGTTGGTGAAGAACCGGACGAAGATGTTTTCCAAATCGGTGAACCGACCATTGACGGCCAGCCCATCACCGATGGGGAGAGCGCTCCACAGGGTAACAACAATAGCTACATCAACGACACACCGTCCGAACCAGCCCCGGTCGGAAGCGGCGGCTACGCGCAGCCCGCACAATACGGTTTCGCTCCCCAGCAAGGCAACAGTGCCGAGATGCCACCGGCCGGTTAAATGAAATTCGCCCGATAAGCGCGGCGGAACTCGGCTGAAATCTCCGGATGACACATTTCCGGTTTAGCGTCGAGAGATCGCCAAACGCCTGGACAAACTCACTTCTTCATCAAATCCATCGCTGCCGCCACCAACGCCTCGGATGCCGTCGCAATCACCTTCTCCGCATCGGGTGCCCAATAGGGCGAGTGCAATGATGGCAGCGACTTGCCGCCATTTTTCGCCGCGTCGAACTCGGCCTGCGGCACACCCCCTACCCAAAAGATCAGACTTTCCACATTGGCCTTGTCAGCTCGGTAGAACTCGCTGAAATCCTCTCCGCCCATTACCGGCGGGGTAGCGATCACGCGCTGTTTGCCAAAACGCGTGTCGAACAATGTCGCGACTTTGGCTGTCAATTCGGGCGTATTGTAGGTGGCGGGCGTGAATTCGTCTTCGGCGATGGTGACTTCAGGCATCCGGTCTTCGGGCATCCCAGCCGCTATCGCCTCACCGCGCGCAATGCGTTTTATGCCATCGAGCAGTAGCTTGCGTGTTGCCTCGGAATAGCTCCGGACAGTCAACAGCAAAGTCGCCTGATCCGAGATGATGTTGTGCTTGGCACCGGCATGGAAACTACCCACAGTGACGACCGCTGCATCCTGCGGATCGACTTCACGGCTAACCAAAGTTTGCAGCGACCCGACAATGCGGGCGGCCAGAACTACGGGGTCTTTGGTGGTTTGGGGATAGGCGCCGTGGCCGCCGACTCCGCGCACCTTGATGTCGACACTATCGACGTTGGCGAGCGCAAAACCAGAGGTATATCCAATGGTTCCAGCGGGAAACTGAGCCGCGTCGTGAAACCCGATGACATAATCGGGTTTTGGAAACCGCGTGTACAGGCCGTCCGAGAGCATCGCCCGCGCACCCGAACCGATTTCTTCGGCCGGCTGCAATATCATCACCAATGTGCCCGACCATTTGTCCTTGTTGGCGACCAGTTGTCGCGCGGCGCCGACCCAGCCCGCCATATGCGTGTCATGGCCGCAGGCATGCATCACGCCGGTTTCAACACCCGATTTGCTGACGCCTTTTACTTTCGACGCGTAAGGCAGGCCGGTCTGTTCGATCACCGGCAACCCGTCCATGTCAGCACGGATCATCACCACCGGACCAGCGCCGTTTTTCATCACCGCGACAACACCGGTCTGTCCGACTTTTTCGGTTACGGTAAAGCCAAGACGTTTGGCCTCCGCCGCTAGCTTAGCCGAAGTTTTGAATTCCTGAAAACTCAGTTCCGGGTTCGCGTGCAGGTCGCGGTAAAGTTCCATCAAAGAAGGCATATCGCGATTGACCGCGTCGCGTAGCGTATTCGCGTATGCCGGGGCAGTAAGTGCAAACGCCATGGACGCCAGCGCGGTTGTTCCCCAAAATTTCATCGTCATTGATATGCTCCCCAACAAAAATATTCGACAAGCTATCGCCGCATTACTGCGCCGTCCACCCCCCATCGACACTTAGGTTCGCGCCGGTAATCGCACCCGCCGCATCGCCGCATAAATAAAGCGCCAGCGAGGCCAATTGATCGACTTGGACAAATTGCTTTTGCGGCTGGTTGGCGAGCAGCACATCGTTGATTACCTGATCGCGCGTCAGCCCGCGTGCTTTCATGGTGTCGGGTATCTGGTTTTCAACCAACGACGTCCATACATAACCGGGGCAAATGCAGTTGACGGTGATCCCCTGCGTCGCGACCTCCAGCGCTATCGTCTTGGTAAAGCCAGCTAGCCCGTGCTTCGCAGCGTTATAAGCCGATTTATAAGGGCTGGCGACGAGGCTGTGCATTGAACCGGTGTTGATAATCCGGCCCCAACCTTTGGCTTTCATGCCGGGCAGAGCCGCCTTGGTGGTGTGGAACGCGGAGGACAAAATGATCGCCAAAATCGCGTCCCATTTATCTTCGGGAAATTCGTCCACCGGCGCGACATACTGAATACCGGCGTTGTTGATGAGGATATCTGGCGCGCCAAGCGTCGCGGTACAATCCGCCACCATCGCGCGGATTTCGTCGGGCTTGGTCATGTCGGCGCCCGAATATAGCGCACCTGCGTTGCTGGTATGGATAAGGTCGGCGACATGATAGTCGATTTCTTGCTTGTCGCCGAAGCCGTTGATCATCACCGACGCGCCTTCGGCTGCGAGCGCGCGGGCATAGCCCAAACCGATGCCCGAAGTAGAGCCAGTGATAAGTGCGGTTTTTCCTTTAAGGAACATGGGAGACAGCCTTTGCGTTATGATGGGAACTTTACTTGCGCTTTGCATCGCTAACCGCAATGCTAGCGCGCGGCAACAAGGGAGAATCGCTATGCGTCTCGATGATCTGGACCCAAGCAGCAACGTCAGCGACCAAGGTTCGGGCGGTGGTGGATTTGGTGGTGGAGGCGGTGGTCTTGGATTGATCTTCGGATTGCTGCCAATGCTACTCGGTCGCAAAATGGGGTGCGGGACGATCCTGATCCTTGCTGTGGTCGGTTATTTCGTATTCTCCAGCGGCATCCTCAATCTCGGCGGCTCCGGCGTTGCGCCGGGGTCTCAGCAAGGGCAAGCTGCCAGTGGCAATGTCGCTTGCGATACCGAAGGCGAATTGTTCGCTTGTCGTGTCTTGAAATCGACCGAGGACACTTGGGGAGCGCTGATCCAGAATTATCAGCCGGCCAAACTAGTATTTTACAGCAACAATGGCAATTCGGGTTGCGGCGCGGCGCAATCTGCCATGGGACCGTTCTACTGCCCGTCGGATCAGGGGGTTTACCTCGACACCAGCTTTTTCCAGCAGATGGAGCGGCAGATGGGCGCTGGCGGCGATTTCGCTTATGCCTATGTTGTCGCGCATGAGGTGGGTCATCATATCCAGAATATCACCGGCGTTGCCGATAAAGTAAGACGGGCGCAATCGCGCGTTAGCCAGACCGAGGGGAACCAGTTGCAGGTCCGTATGGAATTGCAGGCTGATTGTTATGCCGGGGTTTGGGCGGGGCGCAATACCGACCGAATCGAACCCGGCGATATCGAGGAGGGTATGCGCGCGGCCAACGCAATTGGCGACGATACTCTGATGAAGCAGTCAGGGCAACGCCCGGTCGAGAGCATGTTCACACACGGCACGTCGGAGCAACGGATGGCAGCGTTAAAGCGCGGCCTTGACAGCAAAAATCCTAGCAACTGCAACTTCTTCGAGGGCGTGCTTTAATAGCCCCGCCGTTCGCGCCGAGCTTGTCGAAGCACAACAGGTCGGGTACCCACGTCCTGCAACAAGTTCAGCACGAGCGGAGGATAAGTTGCGTTTAACCGATTGCCACAATGTTGCGGATTTTCGGGCACTGGCCCAAGCGCGCCTGCCCTCGCCGATTTTCAACTACATTGATGGTGCGGCGGATGATGAGCGAACAAAGGACCGCAACACATCGGCCTTCGACGACTGCGATCTGGTGCCCAATGTGCTCGCCGGTGTATCCGAAATAGACATGGGCGTGACGGTCATGGGTAAGCGCATTGCCATGCCTTTGATGCTCTCCCCGACCGCGCTGCAACGAATGTTTCATTGGCAAGGTGAGCGGGCGGTTGCCGCCACCGCGCAAGCGTTTGATACATGGTTCGGGATATCTTCGCTCGCCACGGTCAGCATCGAAGAGGTTGGTGCGACGGTAACTTCGCCCAAGCTGTTCCAGCTCTACTTGCATAAGGACAAAGGCCTGAACACATCGATGGTCGAGCGCTGCAAATCGGCGAAGTTCGATGCGATTGCGCTTACCGTCGATACCATCGTATCGGGTAACCGCGAACGCTGCCTGCGCAGCGGCTTCACCTCGCCACTGCGTTTCACGCCCGCCTCTGTACTCAGTTATGCCATACATCCGATGTGGGCACTGAACTATATCGTCCGCGAGAAATTCGCGCTGCCCAATCTGCAGACGCACGTCGATGCCGGAACCAATGTTGCAGTGTCGGTTGCGGACTATTTCAATACGATGCTCGACCCGACGATGGACTGGAAAATGGCCGAAAAAGTCCGCGCCGATTGGGGCGGCGAATTTTGCCTGAAGGGCATCATGTCGGTCGAGGACGCCAAACGCGCGGTTGATATCGGCGCCACGGCGATCATGGTGTCGAACCATGGCGGACGGCAACTGGACGGCTCGCGGTCGCCGTTCGACCAGATATCCGAAATAGCCGACGCAGTTGGCGGTAAGATCGACATCATCTGCGATGGTGGCATAAGGCGCGGCAGCCATGTCCTCAAAGCAATCGCCGCCGGGGCAACGGCGTGTTCCGGCGGCAGATTATATCTTTATGCGCTGGCAGCGTCCGGCGAGCCGGGTGTTAAACGCATCATCGGCAAACTCCGCGACGAGATCGAACGCGACATGAAACTCATGGGCGTCCGATCCGTCTCCGAACTCAAGCCTTCGATGTTGCGCTGGCGCTAGGCGCTTCTACTACTTCGCGCTTTGCGCCCCAGTCGATGGCGCGGGTCGCCCACATCACCACGGCTAGTGCCACGAAGAGCAGCAGCGAACCGATAATCAGCGAGTAAGCTTCTAGGTTTAGCAGCACGTAGAGCGTCGCATAAAGGCCTACTAGCAGTCCGCCGATAAACTTTGCGCGTTGCCAGCTTTTGAGGACCGCAGCGGAATAGGCCGTCAACAATCCGGTAATCGCACCCGCAGCAATCAGATAAGCCCACATGAAGCCCACGACCTCGGCAAAAGCGAGCAACAGCACGAAGAACAATACCAATCCGGCACCGGTCAGCAAATATTCTGCCGCAGCAACTTTTGCGCCCGCGATCACATCGAACATCAGGAACGCCAAAAACGTGAAGCCGATGAACAGAAAGCCGTATTTTACCGAGCGATCAACTTGGCTGTAAAGATCGACGGGTTCGATAAGGCCAATGGAAGCCACTTGGCTAGGGCCGCCTGCACTTGGCGCCGCCTGCACCATCGCTGACGATGAATAATCACGGCTTTCAATATTGTTTGGAGCGCCCAAATCCTCGGTCAGCACCAACGCCTGTCCCAATGCAAGGTTGGTTACGGCATGGCTCGACGTGAACCCTGAAGATTTCACGCTACGGTTGGTGGGCAGAAAATCACCAGCAAAGCTGGGCGAAGGCCAACTCGACTTCACATCCCATTTAGTTTCACCACCGCGCGGTACCATCGACAGCGTCTTGTTGCCGCGAATGGCGTAATTGTAAGTGACCTCGAGCGGAGTGGCGGCATCCCAATCAATAAACGTAAAAAAGCCCGATCCGCCCGATGCCGCCAAGCCCTTGCCGGGTTGCAACTCAAGCGATGTACCATTGACAACTACGTTGCTGTCCGCCTGCAATCCACGCGCGTCTGAGACGCCAAAACGCAGTTCCGCGCCAGCAAGATTGAGCGCTTCACGCTTGATGCCGTATCGCGCAAAATCGGCAGGCAGCGCAAATCGCGCCATTCCGCTATTTTCAGCAACGAACAGCACGCTCTCGTAGATCGATTTTTTCTTGCGATCCGGCTTCAAATTGGTCTTCATCGCGTTGGTTTCGGGTGAAAGGAACAGCTCCTTAGTCACCAACACCGTACGCGTCGATTGCTTGCCATTTTCCTCGACAGTCTCGACGCTGTTGGCGGTGTAAGGAATGACCAGAACCGGTCCGACAATCACTTGCGGCCCGCCCCAGCCCGCAGCAATCGAGTTTTGCGCAGTGGTCGATTGCTCCTGCCGGTCCCACACCAGCGCGTAAACCATCATCAACGGAATCACGAGGGCGAGGCCAATAATGCCCGCCAAAAAGAGCTTAAAGCCCGGGGATCGTTCAGATGTCATAGTTTGCTTTCCTCTCACCCGCTTAACGGTTCATCTATGAAATAGCACGGTTCGTCTACAAACAACAAGATGAACTGTGGATGAATAGTCCGAGAATGCCCTTGGCATGGCGTCGCCGCAACCCCATGTGTGATCCATGACCAAATACTCCCTGCTTGATTTAGTCCCTGTCGTTGAAGGCGGCAATATTGCCACTGCACTGGCCAATGCTGCCGACCTCGCGGCCCACGCCGAAAGTCTGGGATACGCCCGCTACTGGGTTGCCGAGCATCACGGCATGCGCGGGATCGCCAGCGCTGCGACCAGCGTGGTTATCGGCCATATCGCCGCCGCCACCTCGATCATCCGCGTAGGCTCGGGCGGTATCATGCTGCCAAACCATTCACCGCTCGTCATTGCCGAACAGTTCGGCACTTTGGACGCGCTTTACCCCGGACGGATTGACCTGGGGCTAGGCCGTGCACCGGGGAGCGACCAGCGCGTCGCCGCCGCCATCCGCCGCACGCTCGACAGCGACCCTAACGCCTTCCCGCGCGATGTGATGGAACTGCAAAGCTATTTTGCCGATGACGGCCAGACCGGCATCGTCGCCACACCGGGCGCTGGTGCGGACGTGCAGCTCTACATATTGGGCAGCAGCCTGTACGGCGCGCAAGTCGCAGGCGCACTCGGCCTGCCCTTCGCCTTCGCCAGCCACTTCGCACCCGATATGCTCGACGAAGCGCTCGACATCTACCGCAGCAATTTCCGGCCAAGCGCCGCGTTGGATGAGCCTTACGCGATGGCCGCGTTCAACATCATCGCAGGCGAGACCGATGCGGAGGCCGAATATCTCGCCAGCTCGATGCAACAAAGCTTTGTCTCGCTGCGCACCGGCAACCCCCGCCAAATGCCGCCACCCGTCGAAGGCTACCGCGCGTCCCTGCCCCCGTCACACGCCGCGATGCTGGACAATGTGCTATCGGCAAGCGCGATCGGCGCGGCGGATACGGTCAGGGCGGGAGTTGCGGCGTTTATCGAGCGGACCAAAGTGGACGAGATTATTGTAGCTTGCTCGGTGTTCGACCATGAGAAACGCAAGCTGAGTTTGGAGATTGCGGCAGGCGCTTTTGCTAGTCTCAATTGACAAGTTACCAAATATTGGTAACATCGCTGAATGGTAGCAAAGAACACATCTATTGCCTTAGGCGACCACTTTTCGGACTATGCTCGTAGCAAGGTCCAATCAGGTGAATATGGCTCAACGAGCGAAGTGATCCGTGATGCCTTGCGTCTTCATGAAGAGCGGTCGGTGTTCAAGGATAAGTTGCTCGAGGCGCTTGATGAGGGATTGGCCAGCCCGGTTGATGGGAATTTCGATATTGATCGATGGCTGGACGAGGAATTCCCGCGCAAGTGATGCGCATCGATTTCCGCAGCGCTGCATCCGCCGACATGCGAAGGGTAGCGCGCGAAACCCGTGCGGCTTGGGGCGAAGCGCAGGCATATAAATACTCCAGACAGCTGCGCGACGATATCAAGTCACTCGCCGAATTCCCGCTGCGCTTCCCGGCGTTTGA
>JANONL010000426.1:0-1603 GCA_031420815.1 Sphingomonadales bacterium
CCCTTCGCCGCTTTATTATGCTGAGCGGCTGACCGAAGAGGTTCGGAAGACCGCGCCAGAAGGGAAAGGCGCGCAGATCTGGTTCAAGCGCGACGAACTGAACCACACCGGCGCGCACAAGATCAACAATTGCATCGGCCAGATTTTGCTCGCAATTCGAATGGGCAAGACGCGGATCATTGCCGAGACTGGCGCGGGCCAGCACGGCGTCGCCACCGCCACCGTCTGCGCGCGCTTCGGCCTGCCCTGCATCATCTACATGGGCGCGAAGGATGTCGAGCGGCAGCAGCCCAATGTCTTCCGCATGAAGCTTTTGGGCGCTCAGGTCATTCCCGTGACCAGCGGCGCGAACACGCTGAAGGATGCGATGAACGAGGCGCTGCGCGACTGGGTCGCCAATGTCCACGACACCTTTTACATCATCGGCACCGCCGCCGGGCCGCACCCGTACCCCGAATTGGTCCGCGATTTTCAGAGTGTAATCGGCACTGAAGCGCGCGCGCAGATGTTATCGCGCATCAACCGCCTCCCCGATTTGCTGGTGGCGGCTATTGGTGGTGGATCGAACGCAATCGGGCTGTTCCACCCGTTCCTCGATGACAAGGACGTTGCGATGCTCGGCGTCGAGGCGGCAGGGCATGGACTCGACGCCGAACATGCCGCCAGCCTCGCGGGCGGACGCCCAGGAATCCTCCACGGCACCAAAACGTACTTGTTGCAGGACGAAGATGGCCAGATTGCCGAGGCGCATTCGATTTCGGCGGGTCTCGATTATCCCGGCATCGGCCCCGAACATAGCTGGCTCAAGGAAATCGGTCGTGTCCGCTATGTCAGCGCGACCGACAAGGAAGCTTTGGACGCGTTCCAGTTGCTCTGCCGCACCGAAGGCATCATCCCCGCGCTGGAACCCGCCCACGCCATCGCGGCGGTCGCGCGCGAAGCAGTGAAGATGGACCGCGACCAGATTATCCTCGCGAATTTATGTGGGCGTGGTGACAAGGATATTTTCACCGTGGCAGAGGCGCTTGGGACGCAGATTTGACCATGATTCATTGGAATCGTATCCCCGTCACCTTGGCCTACACCTTCGGCAGTTATCTAATTTGTCTAACTGCTGTTGCATGGCTCAATGAAACTCCCGTGAAAGACATGGTTGCTTGGACAATCATCGTCACTCCATTCTTAATTGGAGGTGCGTTAGGCGCGGCGTGGAAGCCGAAGGCATGACCCGCCTCTCCTCCGCCTTCGCCAAACCCCACCCCGCGCTCGTTACCTTCATCACCGCTGGCGATGGCGATACTGCGGCCAATCTCGATGCGCTCGTCGCGGGCGGGGCGGATGTGATCGAGCTTGGCATGCCGTTCACCGACCCGATGGCAGATGGCCCCGCGATCCAGAAAGCGAATATCCGCAGCTTGGGTGCTGGCACCACCACCGCCGATATTTTCGCGATTGCCGCTGCCTTCCGCGCGCGCCATCCCGACACGCCATTGGTGCTGATGGGCTACGCCAACCCGATGACCATTCGTGGCGGTGACTGGTTTGCATCCGAATGCAATAAGGCCGGCGTCGACGGCGTCATCTGCGTCGACATTCCGCCCGA
>JANONL010000427.1:0-1963 GCA_031420815.1 Sphingomonadales bacterium
CTCGACCCCGCAATGTTTCAAGGAATTATCGCTGCTGGCGAAGAGCTAGCCGCGATGAAGGGGGTTCGGGCAGTTGTGTTATCGGGCGAGGGGCGCAGCTTTTGCGCAGGGCTCGATATGGCAAGCATGGGCTCGGTCGGCGGCAACCCCAGCGGTGGAGGCGGCCACAGCCTGACTACGCGCACCCACGGCAATGCTAATGATTTCCAGCAGGTAGCGATGCTATGGCGCAAGCTGCCGATGCCGGTAATCGCTGCGGTCCACGGCGTGTGCTTTGGCGGCGGGTTGCAGATTGCCAGCGGTGCCGATATCCGCGTGGTCGCGCCCGACGCGCGGCTGGCAGTGATGGAAATGAAATGGGGCCTGATCCCCGACATGGGCGGTTATGCGCTTTGGAAGAGTTTGGTGCGCGACGATGTGTTGCGCGAGTTGACCTACACTAACCGTGAGTTTTCCGGGGCCGATGCGCACAGCTTGGGTTTTGCGACCTATGTTGACGAGAATCCTCATGCTCGCGCTATGGCCATCGCCACTGATATCGCTAAGCGCAATCCCGAAGCGATGCGTGAAGCCAAAGCCCTGTTCAACGAACTTGCGGATATGAAAGAGGCCGCGATCCTGATGGCTGAAAGCGAACGGCAGGCGAGGGTGATCCGCAAGCCGAACCAGATTGAGGCTGTTATGTCCCAAATGCAAAAACGCGCGGCAGCGTTTGTCGATTAGGCGGCCTTTACCCGAAGCCGCTCGAATTCTGCTCGCAAATCATCGGATATTGCCGACGGCCCTTGGTCGTTGGTTAGCACGATCGTAGTCATACAGGTCGCGACGCATTTTCCGTTCTGAAATGCTGCCGATGCGATGTCCCAGCTCGAACTGCCGACGCGGCCGATACCACTGGCAATATCGACCGGCGCGGGAAAAAAGCTTTCGGCGAGATAGTTGATCTCGACGCTGACGATCAGCCAGCGCTGGCCGGGCGCGCGGCGCTGGATTTCGATTGAGTGGTTGAACATGCCACGGCCATGTTCGAACAGACCCGCCATCGCGACATTATTGATATGGCCGAGTAAATCGAGATCGGCAAAACGAGTTTCGGTCAGGTGGGCAAACGGGTAATTATCGCGCTGGAGCTGCCAGCTTTGGGGTTTGGACATCAAAAATTCCGTTCGTGCTGAGCTTGTCGAAGCACTGTTGCGCGCGCCGCCCTTCGACAAGCTCAGGGCGAACGGGTTGTAAAGTTTACAAACCCCGCCCGATCAGTTCCTTCATAATCTCGTTGGTGCCGCCAAAAATCCGCGTCACGCGCGCGGCGCGCCACATGCGGGCGATGGGATATTCGTTCATATAACCGGCACCGCCGTGCAGTTGCAGGCAGGCGTCAACGACTTCCCATTGTAGGTCGGTATGCCATAATTTGGCAGCGGCACCTTCTTCGGCGGTCTGTTCTTTCTTGTAATGACGGTTCAAGGCCCAATCGAGATGCGCCCAGCCAACTTGCAATTTCGACTTGATATCGGCCAGCACAAAACGGGTGTTCTGGAAATCGAGCAAGGGCTTGCCGAACACGATCCGGTCGCGGCAAAACGCTACGGTTTCGTCGAAGGCCTTCTGCGTGCTGGCCATTGCCGACACCGCAATCGACAAACGTTCCTGCGGCAGTTCGCTCATCAGATAAATGAAGCCCTTGCCTTCTTCGCCCAGGCAATTGGTCATCGGCACGCGGACATCCTCGAAGAATAGCTCCGACGTATCCGCCTCATCCATGCCGATCTTGTCGAGGTTGCGACCGCGTTTGAAACCTTCGCGGTCGGCCTCGACCAGCACAATCGACATGCCCTTATAGGCAGGCTGGATTTCGGTGTCGGTCTTGACGCAGACCAGGATCAGGTCGGCATTCTGGCCGTTGGTGATGTAGGTCTTGCTGCCGTTGATGACATAATGGTTGCCGTCTTTTTTGGCGGTG
>JANONL010000428.1:0-16166 GCA_031420815.1 Sphingomonadales bacterium
CGGCGAACGCACCTGTTGAAACGGTGAGTGCCAACGCACCAATCATCACTCTAATTTTCATGACAGTCTCCGTTCTGCTTCTAAAATCGGCACCACCGCTACTATGGTATGGAGTAGTGGGTAAGAGCATGCATATCACGCATACGACGTCGGCAGCTCTGGCAACAAAAATCGAAATCGGTGGTGACGGGTTTGCCGAACCTACTCAGTTTAGTTCAAACGCCTAGGTTTGCTGTTGACAGACTTTGAGCAATTGCAAACGACCGTTTTTAGGCGCAAAGCTGCAGGGGGACGAACGACAGCTTAGCGAAATCTCTAGCCTAATACCCGATTGTCGGCATCGTCCAACATTTTGGACTTGCGCTAGCATGAAAACGAGTTCCCGATCTACAACACCGATACGACAAGTTCACTAAGCAAGACTGGTCGGGGCCATGCCGGACCGGCTAAGCTAAATAACGGGAACCCTTACCGATACGCCGAGCAGTGTCGCTGGCATACCCAACAGGCGCTTCCCAACTCTGCGTCTCGTCAATGGATCCGAAATGGATGCTTTCTGGGAAAAAACCAAGCCACACGTAAGCGCCACTTAATCCACTGAAATCTGTAACTTTTCTCGACCCATTTTGGTTTTGTGTTAGTGAGCTAGCACAAAATAAAGCGAAAACTATCGTTTAGCGCAAAACGCTAACACAGAATTTAACATACAACTCAAAACATCTGATTATTTGATAATTAAATCAATATATTAGATGTTATACGTTCCGTCTCATAACCTGAAGGTCGTAGGTTCAAATCCTACTCCCGCAACCAACCATTCCTAACGAAAACAGTGATTTAACAAAAAGCCTCGATCTCCGGATCGGGGCTTTTGTTCGTGGCGTGCCATCTACCTATGCGATCAACCGATACCATAACGCAAATTTTCAAACTGAGATACTACCCTTTGTTCGACCGTCAGACATTGATAGCGGCCAGAATCAAGAGTCAGCTATAGATCCAAAAAGGCGTTACGGTCGTTTTGACTTATCTATCGGAACCCGTGACAGCTTTTGACCTTCAATCCCGACCCGATGCATCCTTGGTCCCGATTGATCCGCCGAATTGCAAATATATCGTCGCCGCTTCTTGTGTCTGCGCAGAAGATTTTTTCATAGTCGCACAGGCCGTGCGTTCCCTTATGTGGTCGCAAGAGGGGCGATCGGCGCCATACGCACACCGCCTTAAGCCCGGCCATGTAAACGCAGCGCTCAGTTTGGCGGCGATAAACAAGCTGACGTCGATCAAGTCCAAGAGAAATCAAAATCGATCAATACATCGGCGGGCGGTGGTAAGCTGTTGTGGCCCGAAGTCTGTTGCAACCAAGTGGAATCGGCTAATCATTAGCCGAATGAATTAAGTCTAATTCCCAGTTGAGTCTTGCCATCCCGCGCGACATTCTACGATTCCCACGCGTGCGCCAAAAACGTCGATATTAGGTCAGGAGGCCGAGACAAAATGGACGAGCAAGGAACGAACGACGACATTCTGATCCTCGATCACGCTCTGATATGCAACACGGAACCAGGAGGCGAGAGTGCATTTGAGTTCGAGGCTGACGTGCTGCTCCTGATCAATGCACTCGCGCCAGAACCAGTGGTTAAAAAGATCGATGTCGGTCGGCGGATTTCGAGGTTTGATTTGTGTGAGGCCCGATCTGAAAGCAAACGCGGAAACGCCTTGGGCTCGAATACCGTGCAGCCGACGAAGTCTGGGCCCGCTCTGGTCAGCGAGACATCGTACCTACCCGTGCGCCCTCCTTTGGCGCGTGAGAAAGCCTCATATATCGGCACTTCATACGAAATTGCGCAACCGATATCTCCCGATACCGGGGCAGTGGACCTCGGGCATTTGCTCGCCGAGGCAAGGGCATTCGCGACCGATTATTGCGTGATGAACGCGCGCACCCGCAAGGCGCTCTATGCGGCGCTGGGGCGGACTTACGACCTTACCTTCTATGCCGACAGCCAACCCGAGGCGTATACGCGACTGATCGAAGAGGCCGGGCTGACAATCCAGGATCGCGCGCCGTACACGCCGATCATCAAGTTGGTTTTCGGCGCGGACTATGACAAAACCCGCGTCGCCGAATTTGCCGCTGCGATCGTTTACGGGCGAGGTAAAGGCCTGTCGGTTGGGAGTTTTTCAGGTTTCCTAGAAGATTTCGATGGCGGCCTGAAAGCCGTGGTCAGTCTAGAACGATTGATGCGACACGGCAAAGATCACACCATTACCGGCAGCGCGCGGAATGAAGCACGTCCGGCAATAGCCTGTAAGTTGAGGAAAATTTCGTTGCAGACTTGGAGCGATCTTTCATCCGAGGGCGACGAATTCGTATTATTGATGGCTCGGCGTTTACCCGATGGCGGCGTTGCTATGGTGGGCGAGGTTCCACGCGATATCGCGCTGTTGGAGAAAGCGGCGCGCAAGCTGTTGGCAAATCTGGGCCGCGCGGCAGAAGACAAAGCCGCATCGCAAAAGAACTATACTGAAGTGGTATGACGGCTGCGTCACCTTGGCACAGCGCGCGGCGTCCTTCCAATAGGACTATTATACTCATCGCTTGCCCAATTTGCGGGCTAAAGCGTCTATGAACGGTTCGGCTGATTGCTGTCTGCAAGTCTGCGGTCAAATCCAATTGGTTGAGGGGGGCGACTAAAGCAATGAGCAAACCGGGTTTCAGGGAATGGCTTGCCGTCGGGAAGGCGTTGCGCGGCAAAAACCTGCTGCGTCATGAAGGGCCATACCGGTTAACTGCGGGATTCGAGCGGCATTTTGCCGACCATATGGGATCAACCCATGCATTGGCGCTGACCAGCGGCACGGTGGGCTTGCATGCTGCCATGACGGCGATCGGGGTGGGACCGGGCGATGAAGTGATCGTTCCGGCCTACACATGGATTGCCAGCGCGGCCGCTCCGGCTCTGGCTGGTGCGGTACCGATATTGGCCGACATCGACGAAACGCTGACGCTCGATCCGCTCGATCTTGAACGCAAGATTACGCCGCATACCAAAGCGATCATTGCTGTCCACATGGTCAACGCGCCGTGCAACATGGATGCGATAATGGACATAGCGCGGCGGCATTCGCTGATGGTGGTCGAAGATGCCTGCCAAGCCGTCGGGGTTGATTATAAGGGTCGCAAATGCGGCTCGTTCGGCGCGATTGGCGTGTATAGTTTCAACCACTACAAGAATATGACGATTGGTGAAGGAGGTGCGGTTGTAACCAATGATCCGGCGCTATTTTCCCGGCTGATGAACTTCCACGATTTGGGAATATGGGCCCGCGACGGCTATGAAGCGGGCAACAACCCTGCATTCATTGCTTCGCACTCGCGGGTGACTGAGGTTCAGGGGGCGATGCTGGATGTCCAGCTATCGCGGCTGCCGCACAACATTGTGCGGATCAAGCGCAACCGGAAGGCCATCGAGCAAGTTTTGCGAGACGCGGGCGGATTCCGGATTTCGCCCCACAACGATCCGGACAATTCTGCTACGATGACGGTCATATTTGATACCGAGGCCGAGGCTGAAGCCTTTGGCCAGCGCCCGGGCGTGCATCGGATTTACGACAATTCGAAGCATGTCTACACGAATTGGGACCCGATCCTGAACCAGCGGACTGCGCATCCGGCGATGAACCCATGGGCTTGGGCCAGGCGCCCCATCAGCTATGACGAACACACCTGCGCTCGCACGCTGGATATCATGCGGCGCACCTGCCGGATTTCGATCAATCCCGGCTGGTCGACGATGCTGTCATGTGCCTTGGCGAAAAGTTTGTGGACGCCTAATGCGCAAGCAGGCACCGCCTACCGCATCATCGCCAGTCTCAAAGGCGGCTGAGCCCGCCATGAAGGTAACACGGCTTTCGGGCCGGGATGGCGGAGCGACAATCGAAACCGATCTCGCCATAGTTGGCGCCGGGCCGGTTGGCCTCGCCATAGCCGGTCGCTGCGCGCGCAAGGGAATAAATGTGCTGCTGCTGGAAAGCGGGCTGGAGCAACAGGATGAGGCGCATGAGGCGCTCAACGAAGTGATCGCGGCTGCCTCCGCTCACGATACCGACTTGTCCGGACGTCGAACTGCATTTCACGGCAGTCAGGCACAGCTGTGGAATGCCCGGCATCAGGCTTATGGAGTGCGTAGCCGGGGGCTGGGTGGATCGACCCAGGTTTGGGCAGGCAAGGTCGCGCCGTTTGATGAGATCGACTTTGCGCAGCGCAGTTGGGTGCCGAATTCGGGTTGGCCCATCGGGCGCGACGAACTGAAGCCATTTCTCGAGCAGGCCCGTATACTGCTCGGCCTTTGCCCGACCGAGCCTGCGCCGCGCTTTTCCGACGCGGGCTTGCGTTCCTGCTATTGGCAGTTTGCGCGTTCGAGGAGCGACCGGCTGGACGTGATGCGCTTTGGCCGCGACTTTGCACCCGAGCTGCCATCAAACGTGCGCGTCCTGCTCGATGCTACGGTAACCAGGCTGGGATTCGATCCGGCGTCGCAATCGGTCGACGCGTTGCACGTTGCCAACCTATCGGGTGCATCGGCAATCATACGTCCGCGCCGGGTCGTACTTGCGGCCGGAGCGATCGAAAATCCGCGCCTGTTGCTTGTTTCGAACGATGTCGAACCGGGCGGAATCGGCAACCGTCAAGACCTAGTCGGACGTTATCTTATCGATCATGCAGGAATTCGGCTGGGCGAGGTTGCGGGCGCTGGAAATGTTGCAAAGCTTGCCCGCACGTTCGGCTTTTACGGGCAAAATCATGCTGGTCGCTCGCATATGTTCATGCACGGGCTCGCTCTTTCGCCCGAACTTCAGGAGCAAGAGGGACTGCTCAACGCGGCGATCTATTTTGCGCCGTTGCGGGCTGTTGACGACCCTTTTGATGCGCTCAAGCGACTGCTTTGCGGCCAGAGCGAGGGCAAATTTCGCGATGTTGCGGCAATTATCAGGGGAATGGGGCTGATCGCGCGCGGCATCGGAACCAAAACGCTGGCATGGCCCGGCTTGCCCGAATGGACGAAGGAGATGGTTGTCGGCGCTGCAATCCGGTTCGCGCCCAATATGGTGGCCGATGAATTTGCCAGTGGCGGTCTCCCGCACAAGCTGATCGGGCTTGGCATCGAAGCGATTACAGAGACCGCGCCCGATCGCAGCAACCAGATTTTGCTCGCCGACAAACTGGACGTGCTCGGCGTTCGACTAGCAGCGGCCCATTGGCGTGTTGGCCCGATCGAATCACGGACTTTGAGGATGCTTGCCAGTCGTCTTGATCGCGCGATGGCGGTGGCGGGCGATCCAGCACCAGAATTGGCCGACTGGGCAAGAGACCACGGTCGTGCTTTGCCCGCTCCGGTCGATCTCGCCCATATGATGGGAACAACGAGGATGGCAAAGGACCGCCTCAGCGGCGTGGTCGATAGCAATTGCCGTGTGTTCGGGGCCAACAATCTCTACATTGCTGGCGGCTCGGCTTTTCCTACCGGTGGCCACGCCAATCCAACATGGATGTTCCTCGCCCTCGCCTTACGTCTTGCGGACCATTTGGTGAGCGCGGAATGGTGAAATTGCTCTCTAGTTGCAAACGTTTGGTTTTCACCTGATATTTGGCACCGTTGAGCCATAAGGTATTGGCGCGCATAGCCCTGTTGTGGGAACCATAACTCTCTCGCACAGTGCAGAGGTGGACCCCCTGATGCCCATTTGCGCCGGTCGCGGAAACGATGGGTTATTGGCCTGTTCATGGCGCGCAGAACCCTTAATAGACGCCGATTGCAACTGTGTTCGGTCTGGGTTGGAGGTCTGCTGGGCAATGTCTCGATTTCGTACATGACTGATCGAAAAGACAGGATTTCTTGGCTTCTGCAGGATCCGCACGAGTCGCTCGTCGATGAGAACTCGCCTCACTTTCGCGAATTCCAGCAAGTGTCCGAGGATTTTTTGCGAGGATACCGGCGTTTTGTGGATCTTGGTTTTCCGAGCGAGGCGATAGGACTCGCTATGCTGGCTGCGACAATAAACATGTATACAATGCTCGAAATACATAAACAGTTGCCGGAACTTTTCCGTAAACTGGCGGAAAGGATTGAGGTCGAGGAAAAGCTGCACTGACTTTGCTGCCTTGGCCAACGATGAATGGCGAACATGACAGGCCACTAACCCTATCGGGTTGAATCCGATGCTTCCTACCTCTGCTCGGTCTGGCGCGCTAGATTGCGGTTTCAAAACGCAACAACGCCTGAGCCGCGCCGACCAATAGCGACAGCGAGGATCAAGCAGTCTGAAAGAATTGCAATGCGCATCCATGCCGTCATCGCAACCACCGGGCGCCCGGATATTGTCAGGCGGGTCGTTCTACGCCTCGGCGAACAGTCTAGACCGCCCGATGGCGTGTTGGTCGTTGGTGCTTCGCCAGATGATATCGCGGGCCTTGGCGGAGCGTTCCACAATCTCGAAACGCTGGTTTCGCGTAGGGGATTATGTCGGCAACGCAATACCGCATTGGACCATCTCGGTGACTGCACCGACGTGGTAGCCTTTTTCGACGACGATTTCGTTCCCGCACATGATTTTCTCGCCCGGCTTGAAGCTTTGCTATCCGGGCAACCGGATTTAGTTGGCGCCACAGGTGTATTGGTGGCGGACGGTGCCCAGAGTCAGCCAATTAGCTTTGATGGCGCCGTCAGCAAGCTCGACGATCTTGGCGATCGACCGACGCAAAGCACGAGCGATTGCGTTTCACTCTATGGCTGTAACATGGCCATTCGCCTTTCTGCGGCAGCAGGGTTGCGGTTCGACGAGAAGCTGCCGCTTTATGGCTGGCAGGAAGATGTCGATTTCACGCATCAGTTGAGCTGGCGTGGACGGCTGGTGAAAACTAGCGAACTGACCGGAGTCCATATGGGTGCGCGCAGCGGGAAAACCTCCGGCAAACGGCTTGGCTATTCGCAGATCGCCAACGTCGTCTATCTGTGGCGCAAGGGTACGATGTGTCCGTGGCTTGGCGAGCGGCTGCTGTTCCAGAACATCGTTTCCAATGTCGTGCGCAGTCTGTGGCCGGAGCATGATATTGACCGCCGGGGTCGGCTGGCCGGCAACCTGCTCGCGCTGCGCGACCTGATAAAGGGTACAATTGACCCCGAACGGATTGAGGCGCTGTGATAGCAGCCGGTTTAATCCCTTTATGGAGACTGTCGCCTCGTCGTTGGCGCGGAAGCAGGGCATGAGCTTGCGGCGTCGGGTCCTCCGCGGGGCGGCCTCGCTCGGTTCAGCGCGTATTGTGGTGAGTCTGCTCAACGCCGCGAGCATCGTTATCCTCGCCCGCATCGTTTCACCGGACGATTTCGGTATCATTGCGATTGCCATGGCGGTTGTAAGTGTGATTGTTGCGGCTACCGAGGCCGCCCTGCACCAGGCCTTGGTACAATGCCGGGAGCCGACACGGGACCATATCGACACCGTCTGGACAATGTCCTTCATTCGCGCCTGGCTGATATTCGCTGTGATCGCGCTAGCCGCTTGGCCGTTATCGCTGGCCTATGGCAACGAGCGGCTGGTCGGTGTTTTTCTGGTCGCAGGCGTAGCTGGTGCGTTCATGGAGTTTTACAATCCGCTGCTCACCACGGCTACACGCGACATGCGGTTCGGTCCGTTTGCAGCGTTCCAGATCGGGCAAAAAGCTGTAGCGCTCGGTCTGGCAATCGCCCTTGCGCTGGCCTGGGGAAATTTCTGGGGGATCATTCTCGGGAACGCTCTGGGCGCCATATTGGCATCGCTGGCTAGCTATCTGATTATTCCCTACCGCCCCGCTTTCAACCTGTCACGCATGCGGGAGATATGGGGATTTTCAGGCTGGATGTCACTCAATCAGCTTTGCGAGACAATTAACTGGCGTTTTGACCAGCTGGCTATCGGATTTGCAGTCACCAAGGCAGAGCTGGGCTATTATGCGGTGGCGGATAGCGTAGCGGTCATTCCCTCGCGCGAACTTTCATTTCCGCTGCGTAACGCGCTTTTTCCGGGTTTCTCGCAAATTGCGGGACAGCCCGAAAAACTGCGCCAAACATTTCTTGAAGCGCAGTCTGGGGTTGCTTTGCTGACCGCACCCGCCGCTGTCGGTCTCGCTTTGCTGGCAGACCCTGTCGTAGGCCTGTTGCTGGGCACCCGCTGGATCGAGATAGTGCCAGTGTTGCAGCTGCTCGCAATCACCTATGCTTTCGACACCCTCATTACGGTTATCCGGCCTTTGGCGATGGCGATGGGGGCAACCAAATATCTGTTCCTGCGCCAGCTGACCGCGCTGTTCGTCCGGATACCGCTGATCCTCGGCGGGTTGGCGCTGGGCGGACTTGTCGGTGCCGCCGCCGGGCGGGCTCTAAGCAGCCTAGTCAATTGCCTGATCAGCTTCATGCTGGCCAAGCGGCTCGTCTCGGTTGGCGTCTGGGAACAAATTCGTGCCCACAGCTTGACGCTGGTGTGCCTGCTGGCGATGTCGACCGCGGTGGGTGGGTGTCAAGCCGCACTTCCACTTGCCATCGCCGACCGGCCCCTGCTCCAGATTGTCGCGCTGGTGCCGGTCGGTGCCCTGACTTATGCGGGAGCGGTACTCGCGCTTTGGCACCTGTCCGGTCGCCGTGCCGGTCCGGTGAAGGAATTACTGAGGATCGTCTCACGCATCTCCGGCTTGGCCGTTTCTTGGAGGCCGCGGCGAACATGACCGGCAAATTCTCGCCCCTGACGCTTGCCGCACTGGTGTTGCCAATGGTTATTTGTACAGGTTGTTCGCCGGGCAGCGCCGGTGCTGCGGAACAGCTAGATTTATGCGCGTACGAACTCCATTTTTTCGATGAATTTGATGATCTCGCTGTAGCGCCGCGAAAGCTGGAGAATGGAGCGCGCTGGACGGCGCACACACCTTGGAACGGTGACTTCGGCGATGCGCTATTTTCTGATCCTCGACCAGACAGGCCATTCGCGATTTCAAAGGGAATTTTGCGGATTACAGCGCACAGGGACGACAAAGGACGCTGGCGTTCGGGACTGATCGCCGCCGCCGAAGGCTCCGGGGCGGGCCACGGATTGCAATATGGATATTTTGAAGCACGGATGAAATTCCCCGCCGGTCTAGGCACTTGGCCAGCCTTCTGGTTGATGAGCCTGCAGCCTGCCCAGCAAACGCCGAAGATCGAAATCGATGTGGTCGAATATTATGGTCACATGACCGATAAATATTTCGTCACCGGACATGTCTGGTATGGTGGAAAGGACAAGCACCGAACTCGGCACGATGGCAAGCGACTGTCCATACCCGCCGGATCGTTAACCGGCGGGTTTCACCGCTACGGCGTTCGCGTTGACGCAAAGCACATCACTTACTTCTTGGACGGGAAGGCGATGTGGCAGCAGTCAACGCCTGAAGAGCACCGGGCGCCGCTTTACCCGCTGGTCAACCTCGCGCTTGGGTCAGGGTACTCGGTCGATAAGACGCCCGATCCTTCAACTCTGGAGGTAGACTATGTTCGGGTATATCGCCCGCATCCGGGTGATGGAACGGTGACGTGCGGCATTCCACAAGACAGCGCTGCCAAGCCCAAATCGCCTTTACCGTCGAAATCTTCGCGAAAATGACGATACGGCCAGTCGGCAGTCATCCGCCAGCGCGAGCGCACCAGATGGCCGCAACGGATAGATGGAGACGCGAAAATCTTCTGTCGCCTCATGTGGCCAATTGTCTTGCCAGCCTTCTCGCAGGCCCAAGAACGAATAGGCCCCGATCCCGGTTCGGCATGCTTCACGCAGCGTTTCGTGCATCAACAGGACACCGGGCGAAAAGCGGGCAAATTCCTCGTCAAATCCGATCTTGATCTCAAACCAGCCCGATTGCTGTTGCAGGATGAACCGGCACGCCGCATCGCGCCCGCCAATTTTGAGATAGGCCAGCACAAGCAATCCCTTTTGGGCGAACGCGATACCCAGTCGCGAGATCAAGTCACTCATTTTGGGGTCGGCGGCAAGCGCGGTTCCCGAACGCTGCTTCCAGCCGGAACCTTCGATGGCCTCGAATCGTCGCAGTTGCTCAACGAGATTCTCAGGCTGCGGCGTTACAAATTCGGTCAGAATGTCGCCATGTTCGCGCATCGCTGCGCGCCATTTGCGCCGGATGGTTGATCGACGGCTGATCGACATGCCCGCTTCGAACGATTCGAAATTGCCCGGCAGCCGGACCGTCACGCTGGCGTGGCGCGGCGTGCAATGCACAGCGGCCTTCGCGCGCAGCACAGTGGATAGCAGCGCCAGATCGGCTTTGCCGGACTGCAGTCGCCGGAACAGTATCGGCTGGCGCAACCCGGCGCACGCATGGGCGAGCACTTCGAGCGCTTCAGGATCGCAATAGAGCAGCCGGAATGGCTCACCGACAAAACTGTCGATCGTGACAAGTCGGGCAGGAAAATCCGCTTTATCGAGTATCAACGGGGCCGCTGCCACTAAAAGATTGCCGTCCCAGACCAGCACGACCGAGAGCTCGAAAAGGGGTTGTCGCAAAGTGGCGAGCACCACACTGTACCACATGTGGCATGCTAACGGTGTTCCCATCGGCGCTGCAAGTGCGTCCCACATATCGGCCAGCGCGGCGAAGCGTTGCGCATCGCGCACGATCTCTATGCTCAAAGGCGCTGCGGTCATCCGATTACGATCGGGGCAGTTTCGGGAAAATCCGGTCTGGCATGCGGATCGTTCCGGCGAGCGAGATCAAATGGCCTTAGCGCCAGCGAAGCACCGGCCAGTATCGCAAAGCTGACGCCCGGAACGGCGGTGGCCGAATTGACGGCCGCGGGGATCAGGCTGAGGAGAGCAGCACTTCCCAGCGCGCCGCCAAGGTTTTCCGATGCTATCGCCGATTCCGCCCAACTCGAACGGCGCCATGGCTGGAATGTCGTAATGAGGTAAATCAGGAATGAAACAATGCCGACGACGCCCATCGAACCCAGCATTGCAAAGAAAATGCTCGATGAACGGAAGCTGCCCGGACCAACGCCGAGGCCGTAAGAAAAGAAGAACAACTCCCATCCCTGCCGCGTCCAGTAGAGACGTTGAAGGCTCGACTCGCTGGACGATTTCTCGATTGTCATGCGTTTCACTACATCAACAACCGATTCGACCAACGCCGGAGAAGCCAGGAATACCAGCGCGGCAAGGAATACAAGCAAACCGATTGCGGCGAAGGCGGCCTTTGCCTTGCGCAAGTTCGTGGCACCGGGAAAAGCAATGGTGCGCAGCGCGAAGAACACGCCGTACATAGCAAGACCAAAATAAGCGGTGGATGAGGTGCTGAAAAACAACACCGCTCCCATCACCAGAGCAGCAAGGCCGGTCGCCTTGCTACGTATCGAATGATACCACATCTCGGCATTTGTCACGAACAAGATAAACCCGAAAGCCGCATAAGCCGAGGCTTCGGGAAACAGGCCGCGAATACGCGCAAACCCGCCGACTTCGTCATCGAATTGCACATAAGCTGCGTTGCGAAACAGCTCGAACACGAGGTCGGCAGACGTGCCTCGTATCGCGACTCCTGCCACTCCCAATAGCGAATGGGTCCAAGCCAATACCACTAAAGAAGTAACCAGCAACGCTGCGGTATCCCTCCTGCGGCAGGCTATCCAGACGGCGATGGCCGACAGGAAGGCACCCAGCAGGTAAAAGGCAGCGGTGAAATTCTGCGAGGTTGGCTCCAGCGGAATGGTTGCGAACAGGTCACCAGGCATATCGTAGCGCATTGGATAGACGCTGACCGAGCCGGCAAAAACGCGGGGCAGAATGAACGCTGTTGCAATGCCATAGGCCGAAAACAGAACAAACCAGCGATTGGCCGTGAACGCTTCGGGGAGATCGCCAATCGCCGCGCTACCCGGCATAAGGATCCGCAGAAAGACAAAGGCCAGAGCAAACTGGATTGGCGGTATCGACGAACCGCCTAGCGAAGGGAGCAGGATCGCCGCTGAGCCGTTGAACAGCGCGGACACCATCAAAAGCAGAAGCGCGTGGCGCATGTTTCCCGCGATGACGACAAATGTGCCGAGAGCGATTTGGGCATAGCCGATGAATGTCAGTTCCATCGTTCCACCCCTTCAATTGTCGGCGATTAACCGGCTGATTCGCTGATCGAAAAGCTCGGGCGCAAAGCGGTCGGCCTGCGCAACTGCATCGCGCGGATCGAAATGGCCGAGGAATTTCTGCATTTCATTCACTGCGGCAATCAGGCTTTCCTGATCTTGGCGGTCGAAAAAGATCCCTGTCCGGTCGGCAACAACCGTGTCCAGCGCGCCACCGCGTCCAAGCGCGATTACCGGGCGGCCCGACGCCATCGCTTCGACTGGCGCGATGCCGAAATCCTCCTCGGCGGTAATCACGAAAGCGCGTGCACGTGCATAGGCACGGCGCAGAGCATTGAAATCGAGCCGGTCAACGAAGCGGACACTGGGTCCGGCACGCGCCTTGAGGCGCTTAAGCATGCTGCCTTGCCCGACCATGAGTAGCGGAAGCCCATTGGCGGTAAAAGCTTCGACCGCAAGGTCCGGCCGCTTATATGGTACCATTGCGCCCACCCAAAGATAATAGTCGTCGATTTCGGTCGAGGGTGTAAACAGCGATGTCTCGACCGGTGGGTGGATCACCTCGGCATCCCTTCGCCAGACCTTGGCAATGCGACGGCGAACGAATTCGGAGTTGGCGGCCAGCCTGTCGACACGGGCGCTCGAGATGACATCCCATTGCCGCAACCGGTGGTAGATTAGGGGCATTGCCAGCCTGCTCAAAGGGTTCGCCGCGCTCCGGTACTGGTGATAATGATCCCACAAATAACGCATCGGCGAATGGCAATAGCAGACATGCAGACTGTCCGGCGCCGTAATCACGCCCTTGGCCGGCCCCGATTCGCTGCTGATTACCAGATCGTAGCCCGTCAGATCGAGCTGTTCGAGCGCCATCGGCATGAGCGGAAGATAATATTGGTAGAATCGCCTTGAACCGGGAAGCCGGTTGATAAAGCTGGTTGTTACGTTCGCGTTGGCGATTGTCGCTGAAACCAGCGCCGGATTATAGACGTGGGTGAAAATATCAGCTTTCGGATACAGGCCCAGCAGCCGTTCGACGACCCGCTCTCCTCCGCGCATCGAGACGAACCAATAATGCACCAGCGCAACGCGCGGTTCCGAAAAACGGCTTGGATTGGCGTGATATGCCGGTCCACGCTGCGGCAATATTGCGTTCATGAATAATAGTCGCGATACTGTTTGTAGTAAAAGGAGGGGTCGCCGCGTTCGAAATAGGCCCGGCGGCGCATGTCGACCTGGTTGAGCGCCAAGCCGACCAGATTGACCTGATCAGCCGGCAGTCGCTTGAGCGCAGCGCGCAAGGCAAAACGCGATGTTTTGCGCCAGCGCGTCGTCATCACGGTCGCGTCCGCCCGGCTGGCCAGAATCGGGGTCGATGCGATGGGCAGCACCGGAGGGAGGTCGAGAACGATGTGGTCGAAACGGGTCCGCAACTCGTCTAGCAAATGGATAAAGGCGTCGCCGGTGAGCAAGTGATCGGGTTGCTCGTTGCTCGGCCGCAACGGCAGTACGCAAAAAATCCTTTGGTCCGACAGGTCGTCAAAATTGATCTCGGTCTTGCCGTCGAGATATTCGATCAGGCCATGATCATATTCGCGCATGTCGAGCAGTCGGCTCACGCCCGCGCGGCGCAGGTCGCAATCGATCAATATGGTTTTCTTGCCGCTCTGCGCCAGAACATAGGACAGGCAGCAGGCGACCACCGTCTTGCCCTCGTCGGGCAATGCGGACGTAATCGCAATCACCTGATTTTGCCCATGCGTTGCTTGGGTGATCGCCGTATCGAGCGCCCGGAAAGATTCGGCAAAGGCCGAATTGGGTGAATACTGCATAGCCGTCACCGCGTGGCGGATTTTCGGTTCGACCGATTTCAGCAGCGGTATCGAAGTAAGGTAATGCCCGCCGGAAGACCGTTCGAGTTCGTCAGGCGTCGAAACGCCGTGGAACACGGCTTCCGCGATATAAGCCGCGATGATACCCAAGCCTAGACCGATCACCAACGACAGCGCCACGGACAGCGGAATGTTGGGACTCTTGGGCCAACCGGGCACATTGGCCAGCGTCAGAATCTTGGCGTTGGGCCGTTCGCTCCCCTCGGCCGCTAGGAGCTCCTTATAGCGATTGAGATAGGCTTCGTAGATGCCCTGCGAAGCGCTCGCTGCCCGTTCCAGATCGCTAAGCCCGACCATCGCCGAGTTGTTTTGCATCAAATTGCCACGCGCCGATGCAAGGCTACCCGAAAGCGAAGTCATTCGCTGCTGCGAGACATCGCGTTTGGCGCGGAGATTGGAAATGACCCTGCCGATTTCCGCCTGAATCTTTCCGCGAACGTCGGCCAATCTGCTCTGTGCCTGGATCAACTGCGGATGGTTAGCACCATATTTGCTGCCCAAATCGGCGACTTCTCCGGCAGCGATTGCTTCCTGCGCGCGCAGCGACGAAATCACAGTCGAGCCGAGTGCTTCGCCGACATCGTCGCCCGAAGACCCTGACCGGAGCTGGGCGAGTGCCGTCTGCAAACGAGCCTCGTCTTCGGCCGCGCCAGCGCGCGCGCCGGTTACCTCTTGATTGTAGTTGGAAATCTCCTGTTCGGTCAACGACGCGCCCGACGTACTCAGCAGGTTATTGGCAATGCGATACTGCTGTAACGCCATCGTGTCTGTTTGAGCCTCCGCCCGCAACTCGCCCAGCCGCTCCTGCACCAGCGCAAGCGTTTCGGCACGATTTTCCTGGTTGCTACGTAGTTCCCAACTGACAAATTGCCGGGCATATTCGTTTACTATCGTCGCCGCAGCCGTTGCTTCGGTGGCTGAATAGGAAATGGTAAGGGCAAAACTTTTTCCGGTGCGCGCAGCCGACACTTCACGCTCCAGCTCGTTGATAACGTCGCGTTGCGCCTTGCTGTTCAGACCCTTACCCATCCCGAGCGCTCCGGCAACACGCTCTGCCATTGTCCGCGATGTAATAATTTCAACCTGCGTATCGACCAGTTCGCTGCTAAGCTCCTGACGGCTCTCGGGCCGGTCCGCTGCGCGGATTTCTTCGGCTGCATTGTCCGTCAGCATTACGGTGGCATTGGCAGTATATATTTTGGGTGAGAGCATCGAATAGATCAGGCCAGCCAGCAGGCAAAGCGCCACCACCACCAGGATCAACTTGAATCTGCGGCGAAAAAAGGCGATGCTTTCGGTCAGGTCCAGACGATCCGCCGTCGCAGGAAGAAGCGGCTCATAGCGCACCGGAGGTTGCCCTGCGGGGGCAGGCGTCACCGGAACGAGTTGGTTCGATTTGCTCATGGCTATGCCTCTTTTGTGGAGTGGGTGACCATCAGAACCGCGCCCTGACGCCAACGGTAGCGCTGATGCCTTTATAGTCGCGCCCCAATGCATTTCCGTCCTGCTGGCGCCAGCTGACCCTTGCGATCACCCCCAAATTATCGGTCAACCGATAATGCGCGTTGGCAGAGGCGTTGAAGCGCAAGTCCTTGCGACCACTGCCCTGATACTTCTCGTCGCTGACGCCAAGTTCGACCGAAACAAGCATGTGATCGCTGATCGCTTTGCGCGCTTCGAGCAAAAAATCGCTGCGTACGATTGCGGGTACATCAAGGCGAAAGCTGGGGTCGATCACCCGGTTGGCGGCGGCGGTAATCTGCCAGTCGGGACGAGGCGTCCATTCGACCTGCAAATGGAAATTGACCGCGCTGACATCCTTGATCGACGGGTTATCGAATTTCTGTCGAATGTAGCCGACGCCGACTTCCAGATCGACGAGGTCGGTCAACCGCAGCAACATCCCGGCGAGCAGCGCATAGCCATCCGAATCGCGCTGCAATATTGCCGCCTGCAAATACTCGACCTTGTTGACCGAGGCTTGGACGAAGATCCGTGAGTAATGGCTGCTGGGCGCGCTACCACGGATCCGGGCACGCATAACCCTAGTATCGCGGTCGGAGATGTCCAACGGCACGCCATTGATCTTCGTATCCTTGTATTTCGTCTCGGCGAT
>JANONL010000429.1:0-1794 GCA_031420815.1 Sphingomonadales bacterium
CTGGGCGATGATCGCGTCGCGTTTTGGCTTGCCTGTCAGAACTGCCTACACAGTGTCCGATATGGCGAAGGACGGCGCGGCGTTGCTGGGTGCGCTTGGCATTGATAAGGCGCATATTGTCGGCGCGTCGATGGGCGGGATGATCGTACAGCTAATGGCGGCAAACCATCCCGACAAAGTGCTGAGCATGACCTCGATCATGTCCTCCAGCGGCAAACCCGGACTTCCCGGACCGCGTGCCGACATCCGCAAGCGCATGATGACACCGCGTCCCGCCAATCCTACCAAAGAAGAGGCAGTAAAGCTGGGGGCCGAAGTTTTGGAGGCGATTTCATTTGCCGACCCGACACGCACCCCCACCGCTTTTGTCGATATGGCGGCTCGTGCGTTTGACCGTGGCTATTATCCGATGGGCATGAAGCGCCAATTGCTGGCAATCGTCGCCGACGGCAGCCGCGTCGATCGGCTGAAGAAAATTTCCGCGCCGACCTTGGTCGTTCATGGCGGTGCCGACCCGTTGGTGCCGAAGGAAGGCAGCGAGGACATCGCGCGTCATATCCCCGGAGCGCGGCTGGAGATTATCGACGAAATGGCGCATGATTTGCCGCCCTCGCAAGTGGGGCGGATGGTTGAATTGATTGCTGGCCATGCAACCGCACCAGGCGCTTATGCCTAAGGATGCAATTAATTGCTGCACTGCACAATAAAAAAGGTTGCGTCACCCGCCGTCATTGCGATACCATAGAGGTATGTCAGTAAACCAGCTCCTCCTCGAAGCCATCGCGCTCAACAAGTGTGTTACCGCGACCTATAACAATGTCGAAATGACGCTCGCGCCGCACATCCTCTATTCCAAGCACGATGCGTTGTTCATCGACGCGGTCGCGCTTGAACGGAATGGCGCGCCGCCCAAGGAGAAAAAGCTCGGGGCGTTTCACCTTGCCGGGTTAAAGGGACTTGCGTTAGCGGAACGGCATTTTTTGCCGGAGCCGTTATTTGACCCTGCTGCGCCGAAATATGAAGGCGTGACTTTGTTTATGGTTGGAGCGGCCTAGCCATCGCATTTGGCTTGATTTGTTCATATTATGTTCTAAAATTTGGCTATGCCACACGTAGCCAATGCCCATCGCCTGTTTTTTGCTTTGATGCCGCCCGCCGGGCTGTTGGACGAGCTTGCTCGGCTGCGTGACCGTGAGACACAAGGCAGAGCGGAGGCCGATGATCGCCTCCATATAACGATGTTTCTGTTTGACCGGGATTCAGAATTCCAGTCGGCAATCGCAACGCGAATATGTCAGGTTTTGAATGGCCAATTACTTCCCCGTTGCCGGGTCGCATTTGAGCAACTTGTCCGCGGCAAAGCTTCGACGCTTTTACTCCCAAGTGATAAGCTCAACGGAGTATTGCGGTTGCAACGCAGCTTGGCCGTGTTGCTACGCACCGCAGATATGCATGCTGCAAGCTATTGGCGGTTTAATCCGCATATGACGCTTCGTCGGGGGAAGGCTGTGGGCGAAACGCTAGCCATCGATGCCGTGAGTTGGACGGCGCATGAAATTGTGTTGCTCGACAGCCTGATCGGGTTGACGCAATATAATGAAATCGGACGATGGCCGCTGACCAAAAGCGAAAATAGGTGAGAATCGATGGCACAAGGAAAAATTCGTGTCGGCATTGGCGGTTGGAGCTTTGAGCCATGGCGCGGGGTGTTTTATCCCGAGGGGCTGCGGCAGAACGACGAGCTTGCTTATGCTACTTCTCAAATGACCGCGATTGAGATCAACTCGACCTATT
>JANONL010000430.1:0-1791 GCA_031420815.1 Sphingomonadales bacterium
CAACGGCGCCGACAGCGAGGGGCTAACCGCGATGCCCGACGGCAGTTTCTGGATCGCCGAGGAATACGGCCCTTCGTTGCTCCGCGTTGACCGTGAGGGTCGCGTGCTGGTCCGCTGGGTGCCGCACGGTCTTGGACCTTCGTTCGACGGCGCGAATTATCCGGTGGTCGAAGCATTGCCCGCGATTGCAGCTGCGCGATAACTCAATCGCGGCTTTGAAGCCGTTGCCGCCTACCCCGATGGAAGCAGCCTGTTTGTGGCCTTCCAAAGCCCGCTCGCCCACCCCGACCGTGAAGCGCATGAACGCAGCCGCCATGTCCGCATCTGGCAACTGGATGCCGGTGACGGCGCGTTGCTGGCTGAATATATCTATCCGCTCGATGACTCCGATAGTTTCCGGCGCGATGCCGATGCCGGACGGGTTTCGCGCGACGATATCAAGATCAGTGAAATCCAGCTGACCGGCGACGGGAATATGCTGGTGCTGGAACGCATTACGCTCAGCACAAAGATTTACCGGGTTTCCGTTCACGCTGATGCAGCAGCACCGTTTAGCCTGTCGCGTCCGGAAACGCGGCCCACGCTCGAGCAAATGTCGCGCAAGGATTTACAGGCGGCGGGTGTTCCGCTGCTCGACAAGACACTGGTGTTTTCGAGCGATGACCATCCGGAAATTTGCGCAGATCTAGAAGGGATGATTTTGCTCAATGGCAATCAATTGCTGCTGTCCAATGACAGCGACTTTGGAATTGAAGGCGCGCAAACGCAATTTTGGCTTGTGTCGCTTGCCGATGCCCTAGAGCCGGAAACCGCGATATGAAAAAGGCCGACATTTTCGAATTCTACCGCCGTCTGGCTGAGGCAAACCCTGCGCCTGAAACCGAGCTGGCTTACGGCAATGTCTATCAATTGCTGGTCGCGGTCGTGTGTTCGGCGCAGTCGACCGATGTCGGGGTGAACAAGGCGACACGGGTGCTGTTTGCCGAGGTCAAAACCCCCGGGCAAATGGTCGCGCTGGGCGTCGATAGCTTGAAGAGTCACATCAAGACCATCGGGCTGTTCAACGGCAAGGCGAAGAATGTCATCGCCTTGTCGGAGATTTTGGTGTGCGAGCATGGCGGCGAAGTGCCTGCCGACCGCAACGCGCTGGAAGCTCTGCCTGGTGTGGGCAGAAAGACCGCCAATGTCGTGATGAATACCGCGTACGGCGCGGAGACCTTTGCCGTCGATACGCATATTTTCCGCGTGGGGAACCGGACCGGGCTAGCGCCGGGCAAGACCGTGCTGGCGGTAGAAAAGGCGCTCGATAAGCACACGCCGCAACCGTTTCGTGTGGGCGCGCATCACTGGCTGATCCTGCATGGCCGCTATGTCTGCAAAGCGCGGACGCCCGAATGCTGGCGCTGTCCGGTGGCCGACCTGTGCCGGTTCAAGCCGAAGACGCCTGTCCCGAAATCCTCCAAAACTGCTCAACCCCGTCCGGGCTGAGCGTGTCAAAGCCTTGCTCTTGTTGGGTCTTGGAAAACCGGAACATCCCTTCGACAAGCTTAGCGCGAACGGTTTGGAGTGCAGATGTTAGGTGTGCAAAGTCAGCGGGAGTTCAGGTATCCTAGTTTATCTGGGGTCGAGTCGTTATGGAGGTGATTATGAGAAAAGCACTGGTCATTTTAAGCGCCGTTGGCATCGCGTCGAGCGGCCTCGCCGTTGTGTACGCGCGCGACAAGGCCCCCGCTCCCGAAGTCCGCGCGGTTGGCGAGCCAAAGAGTTGCGTGACCACCCACCAAATTCGGA
>JANONL010000431.1:0-4126 GCA_031420815.1 Sphingomonadales bacterium
AGTGCGGGGGCGCAGCGGTCAAGCTGCAAATTCCGTTCGGGCGCGAACGCGACGGCACGATGCTTTCTGACCATGTAGGTTTCGGAATCGTTTATTCGGTGCAACACAATCTCTTCGGCAGCCGTAAAGGATCTGAACATATGACGGCTCATTTCGCCGGCGACCCTCTTGTCACGCGCAAGCTCGCAGTAGTCGGTGTCCGCGCAAGCGAGCTGCGCCAAGGATTGACCGCGATTAGGTGAGGGAACTTCGACGGTGAGCAGGCAAAGCTATGGAGGAGTTTTGGAGCGGGTAAGGGGAATCGAACCCCTCTAGCTAGCTTGGAAGGCTAGTGCATTACCACTATGCTATACCCGCGTATCGCGTGACGAACGCGGCGCTGCAACTAAAGGCAGAGACGCGCGCCGTCAATCAATGCTTCTTGTCGGCCCAGATGCTCTTGTACGACATGAATGTCAGAACCGTGAAGATCAGCAGGAAGCCCAGAGCAGCCCAACCTGCGGTCTTGCGATTTTCCATTTTCGGTTCCGCTGTCCAGGCCAGAAACGCGGCAACGTCCTTTGCCATCTGTTTTTTCGTGGCCTTGGTACCGTCGTCATAGGTAACCTGATCGTCGGCCGTCAGCGGCGCCGCCATCGCGATGTTCAGGTTGGCGAACCACGGGTTGAAGTGCAATCCGGCTGGCGTCGCAGCATCGGGGAACTCCTTCAGCAATTCCTTGCCTTCGTCGTTCTTGTATCCGACCGGCTCGCGGTAGCCCAACAGCAGTGAATATACATAGGCCGGGCCGTTGGCCCGCGCCTTGGTGATGAGCGAGAAATCTGGCGGCAACGCGTTATTATTCGCGGCGCGGGCCGCAGTTTCGTTGGCAAATGGCGCGGGGATTTTGTCGGCCGGAATACCGGGGCGTGTCGCTGGTTCGCCGGTCTCGGGGTTGATCGAGGGAACCTCGGTCTTCCAACCCTTGGCAATCGCCTTCACTTCGTCTTCAGTATAGCCGAGCGCCGCAAAATCGCGGAAGGCAACGAGGTTCATGCTGTGGCAAGCGGCGCAAACTTCCGAATACACCTTAAGCCCGCGCTGTAACTGCGCTGTCTTATATGTGCCCAATGGACCGTCGTGCGGGAATTTTTCGGCCAGCGGCTGCTCATGAAATTCATGCTCAGCGGTCGGCGTGACGGTTTCCGTCATCGCAGTGTAGGCGCTGTTGCCGAACGCAATCAGCAGCATACCGCTGAAGAACACACCGACCAGAAATGCTAATAAACGAACCATGTTGTTGCGCTTTCCCTGTTAAGCGGTCGCGGTTTCAAGCGGCTTGCCGGTAACGGCCTCGGTGATCGAGCTGGGCAGCGGGAGCGGCCTTTCGATGCGAGAGACAATCGGCAAGATTATCAAAAAATGAGCGAAATAGTAGAAAGCCGCCAACTGGCTGAGCATGACATAGGGTTCTTCCGCAGGCATTGCGCCGCAAACGCCTAGAATAAGGATGGCGGGAATTAGGCCGTACCAGAAGAACTTTTTGAACATCGGGCGATAGTTGCCCGAACGCACTGGCGAGGTATCAAGCCATGGCAGAAAGAACAGCAACAGGATCGACCCGAACATCGCGAGCACACCCATCAGCTTGGCGGGAATGATTACAATGCCGGTGAACGGAATGCCGAAATCCACTGTGAATGCCTTCAGGATCGCATAGAACGGCAGATAATACCATTCGGGCACGATGTGCGCTGGCGTGGATAGCGGGTTTGCCGGAATATAGTTATCCGGATGGCCGAGCATGTTCGGCACGAAGAACGTGACCGAAACAAAAATGATCAAAAACACACCAAGTCCGAAACCGTCTTTCGCTGTATAATAAGGGTGGAACGGAACGGTGTCCTGTTCACCCTTAACGCTAACGCCAGTCGGGTTTGACGAACCCGGGATATGCAGCGCCCAGATGTGCAGAATTATAACGCCTGCGGTGACGAACGGCAGCAAATAGTGAAGCGAAAAGAAACGGTTAAGTGCGGCCTGGTCGGGCGCAAACCCGCCCAAAATCCATTGACGCAGCGGTTCGCCGACGATCGGGATGGCCGAGAAGAAGCCGGTGATTACCTGTGCGCCCCAAAAGCTCATCTGGCCCCAAGGAAGCACATAGCCCATAAATCCGGTGGCCATCACCAGCAGGAAAATCACCACACCAAGCAACCAGATCATTTCGCGCGGTGCTTTGTAGGAGCCGTAATACAGCCCGCGAAACATATGGATGTAAATCACAATGAAGAAGAAACTCGCGCCGTTCATATGCGCGTAGCGGATGAACCAGCCCGAATTCACGTCGCGCATGATGTGTTCGACCGAATTGAACGCACCATCGACGCTTGCATAATAATGCATCGCGAGAATGATGCCGGTGACGATCTGGATAACCAGACACACACCCGCCAATACGCCGAAGTTCCAAAAGTAATTGAGGTTGCGTGGCACCGGATAGCCAGCGCCGACCGCGTTATACACCAGACGCGGCAACGGCAGACGGTCGTCGACCCATTTTGCCACGGCGCCTTGCGGCGCATATTCTTTTGCCCAGGGGAAGCTCATCTTGGTCTATTCCTCAGCCGATTTTCACGATGGTATCGCTCAAGAAAGAAAATTCCGGAACGACGAGATTGAGTGGTGCCGGTCCTTTGCGGACGCGCGCTGCAGTATCATAATGCGAACCGTGGCAAGGGCAGAAATACCCGCCAAATTCACCGCGCACTTCGCCTGTGGCGGCTCCCAAGGGCACGCAACCCAGATGGGTGCAAACGCCCAAAGTGATTAACCAGTTTTCCTTGCCCGGCTTGGTGCGTTCGGCCAGCGTTTGCGGATCGCGCAGCGAGCCGATATCGACCTTGTTTGCTGCTGCAATCTCGGCAGGAACGAGATTACGGATAAATATCGGTTGCTTGCGCCAGCTGGTCTTGATGGCCTGACCCGGTTCGATTGATGCAATATCGACCTCAATTGATGCCATCGCCAGCACGTCGGCACTCGCGCCCATTTGGGTAAGCAGCGGGAATACGACTGCAGCGGCACCAATACCGGCAAAGCTGACTGCGGCAATGTTGATAAAGTCACGGCGGCGAACACCGCCATCCGACGCGTGCAATGGTGCCAAAGGAACACCGTCGATAGTAGGCACAGCAGCCGTTACAGTGGCGCTTGCCGCCGGTTTTTGTGGAGTACCCGTCGTTTTCTTGACCGTAGCCATATACTGCCCTTATTTACGAAGCGGAATTGCAGCCCGCGATTTCGTCAAAATCCCCTGACACCTTGTGAACGGTGGCATTTTTGCCTTACCCGTCAGCGCGATTCAGCGGCCTGATAGACGTCTTTTCGCCAATTTGCCAACAGGGAATTTGGTCAATATCTTTCCAAAGCATTGCACCACAGTTGCAAATTACGAAAGCGGCTAAAAATTGCGGCTTTTGCTTGCCTGTGCTAACAATATGCGCCTAAGGGGCGCCCCTTTAGTTTGGAAATTGTTGGAGTGAACGTAATGGCGACGGTATGGACGCCAGATAGCTGGAGAAAAGCAAAGGGCATTCAAATGCCTGTTTACAAGGACGCTGCTGCTTTGGCTGCGACCGAGGAAACCCTGCGCAATTATCCACCTCTGGTGTTTGCGGGCGAAGCGCGCAACCTGACCGCCGATTTGGCGCAAGTCGCAGAGGGTAAGGCATTTTTGTTGCAAGGCGGCGATTGCGCCGAAAGCTTTGCAGAGTTTCATCCGAATAATATCCGCGACACATTCCGTGTCATTTTACAAATGGCCGTCGTGCTGACTTTTTCTGGCAAGGTACCTGTGGTCAAGCTTGGCCGGATGGCAGGTCAGTTCGCCAAGCCCCGCTCGACACCGACCGAAACCATCGACGGCGTCGAGTTGCCAAGCTATTTCGGCGACATTATCAACGACATCGAGTTCGAGGCTACGGGTCGCGAGCCTGACCCTGCGCGGATGGTGCGCGCCTACAGTCAAGCCGCATCAACGCTGAACCTGCTGCGTGCTTTCTCGAACGGCGGCTATGCTAATTTGCAGCAAGTGCACGCTTGGACGCACGACTACATGGGCCGCAGCCCATGGGCGAAGAAATAT
>JANONL010000432.1:0-8236 GCA_031420815.1 Sphingomonadales bacterium
TGGCAGAGGTACAGGGATCATGTGCCTTTATTCTTCAAAATAATATTACGCCGGTGCCTGGTTATTGCGGCCTGACACCGGCCCGCCAAGCCAATTATGCCGCGTTGTTCACGGGCGAGGTTATTTCCGACCCGCTCAATATCAGCTATGTAAACTGGTTACCCAGTTTCAACGCCAAGCTTGATTTCGGCAATGGTATGTTGGTACGCGGTGCAGTATCCAAGGGTATTTCCCGGCCAGATCTATCGGCGTTTGCATCTGGTGGCGGTGCATTTGACAACACCAATAACTTGCGTGCTGGCGGGCTTTTGGCTACCGGTCCATTGCTTGGAATCAATACGGGCAACAAATTCCTGCGCCCCGTGGAATCGATGAACTACGACCTTTCGCTCGAATGGTATTTTGACGACGTTGGCTCGTTGACCCTTTCCGGCTTTGTAAAGGATATCAAAAATATCATTAATAGCGGCGCTGTTGTGCGCCCATTCACCACTCCGCGTGGTGCTAACACCGATGTAATCTTCAACACGCCAGTCAATAGCGATGGAGGTGTCCTAAAGGGCGTCGAGGTGGCTTATCAGCAAACCTATGATTTCCTGCCCGGCATATTGAGCGGATTGGGCGCCGGTTTGACCTATACGTATGTTGATGCAGGTGGTTTCAGCAACGCATCGCTTGGTTCAGAACAAAGCCCGCTTTCTGGCGGTCTTCCGCTGGCGGGTGTATCAAAACACACGATCAACGCAGTCGGCTTCTATGAGAAAGGCCCCTTGTCCTTCCGCCTAGCCTATAATTGGCGGTCAGATTTTGTTCAGACACCGCGCGATGTGATCTTCCCATTCTCGCCGATTTACGGTGAGAGCACGGGGCAATTGGATGGATCGATTTTCATCAAAGTCAGCCAGAATCTGAAACTGGGCGTACAGGCGGTGAATCTGCTCGATGAAGTCACGCGGACCAGCCAGGTTATCGATTTTAGCGGAACCCGGGCAACACGCTCTGCTTTCCGCAATGACCGCCGGTACACATTCCTGGCACGATTCGATTTCTAAACTGCTATAATACCGACCATATGTGAAACGGGCCTCTGTCACCAGACCGGGGCCCGTTTTTCGTTTGAATAAGGCGCGCTTAGGGTAAACAGTCTCATTAAAATCTTGTGGATAAGGGTGCGGAACATGAAGATCGGATTCTCAATTGCTTTGACCGCCAGCATCATCGGTGGCCAAGCCTTCGCCAATGTCGAAAAGGCCAACGATACGCCGAAATGGGATTTGGTGTGGTCCGACGAATTTGACGGGAAAGAACTTAATAAAAAAAAGTGGAAGCCCGAAAAATCCTGCTGGGGAGGCGGCAATAATGAGCGGCAATGCTATACTGGGCGCAAAGATAATATCCGCGTCGCAGATGGCTATGTACGCCTGATTGCGCGCGAAGAGCGGTTTACCGGGCCAGACCGGCCACCCGAAATTGCTGCTATGCCCAACCCGAATACAACGAAGCCCTTTACGTCGGGCAAAATCCGCACGCGTGGAATCGCCAGTTGGCGTTATGGCAAAATCGAGTTCCGCGCCAAGCCACCCAAAGGCCAGGGCACATGGCCAGCGGTCTGGATGATGCCGGAAAAGGATTATTACGGCGCATGGCCGCTATCGGGCGAGGTCGACATATTGGAAGGCGTCAATCTGGGAGCGAGCTGCACGGAGTGTGAAGGTAAAGTCGGCGAAAACCGGATGTTAAGCGCCATCCATTTTGGCGACAAGCCACCCAAGAATACGCACATCCATAAACGGGTAGCGCCGCACGATCTTGCTCTGCCATCTGATGATTTTCACGTATGGACGTTCGAATGGGGCGCTGGCCTAATGCGCTTTTATCTCGATGGACGGCAATATTGGGAAGTAAAAGCCGATCAACTGTATAGCGGCTCGCCCATGGCAAAGGGGAATCCGGTTGCGCCTTTCGATCAGCCCTTTTACATCATGGCCAATCTCGCCATCGGGGGAAAATTGGCAGAAGACAATAATGATAAGGGGATCGTCATGGATTCCGTCCCGGCGGAATTCCTGATCGACTGGATCCGTATTTATCAGTGCGCGGACGACCGCGAAACCGGGCTTGCGTGTATGCAAGGCGTCAAAGGGGAAAATTGAAACATGGCGAGACGCCGCCAAGCCGTTACCATCAAGCATGTCGCGACCGATGCGGGTGTATCCTTGCAAACGGTCAGCCGCGTTATCAACAACGAACCCAATGTCCGCCTGGCGATGAAGGAAAAGGTGCAGGCGTCGATCGACAGGCTTGGCTATGTGCCGTCAATCGCCGCACAGCGCATGAGCGGTTCGCGATCCTACCTGATCCTTGCCATAAATGATCGAGCGCGGACCATCGCCGACTGGCAGGCACGACAGGGCGGCGACTGGGTGGACCAAATGCTACTGGGGGGCATGCTTAAATGCGCCGAGCATGGCTACCGAATGATTTTCGAACTGGTCGATACACATAGCGACCATGTCGAACGCGAACTGGGCGCTGCCATAGCGGCTTTGCAACCGGATGGTGTCATCCTAACACCGCCGCACTCTGAAAACAGCCAGATAACAGGTCTGTTAGCGAAGCTGAAAATACCCTTTGCACGCATCGGATCAATGGCGCCAGGGCCAGGCATCGCTATGACCATGGGCGATGAAGGCTCTGCCCGCGCGGCCACCGAGCATTTGATCAAACTTGGGCACACCCGGATCAGTTTTATCGCGGGCTCTGCCGAATATAGTCTGTCGGACTGGCGCATCCAGGGATGGCAGAAAGCAATGGAGGCGGCCGGGCTTTCGCATGCAGGGCTGATCGCTAGAGGTGACTTCAGCTATGAAAGTGGCCAGAGTGCCGCGAATATGTTACTCGATCTTAACAACCCACCAACAGCCATCATCGCTGGTAACGATCAGATGGCGCTTGCCTCACTAGATATCGCGAGCAAACGGGGACTGAAGGTGCCACAGGACCTCTCTTTGATCAGCTTTGACAATTCCCCTGTTGTGCAGTTCACCAATCCACAACTGACCGCCATTGACCAACCCATTTCCGCCACCTTTTCGAAAGCCGTCGAATTGCTGATAATCAACGGCAATGATCCAGTGCCAGAACAACCTGTGGTTATAGAAAGCAACCTGATCGAACGCAGTAGCACGGCACCACCGGGCAGCAATGTCCGCCGTTGAAGCTACCCGGACTGCACAGCAGTCGAAGCGCTTCCTGTATCTTTATGCCCTCGCCGTTTCGGGAGGGGCTGTTGCCTATGTTCCGTTTCTGACGATACTCTTGCCGATTAAGGCGACGATGCTTTGGGGGGAAAATGCGCTGACGTTGCTGGCCTATGCAGCTTTTGCAGGGGCTATTGCTGCCAGCCTTGCCAACATCTTGTTCGGATGGGCGAGCGACCGAACCGCCAGGCGACGACCGTGGATCATGGCGGGCATGATCCTCTCCAGTGTGCTGTTGCCAGCCATGCAGCTTGCCACGAACCCGACCATGCTTATCCTCCTGATTGTTTGCTGGCAGCTTGGCCTCAACATGATGCTGGCACCACTCGCTGCCTGGGCCGGAGACAGCGTTCCGGATTCCCAAAAGGGTCTGCTGGGCGGCATGTTGGCGTTTGCGCCTGCGTTTGGCGCCTTGTCTGGGGCTCTGGTCACTTTACCGGGCATCACTGCAGAAAGCGAACGCCTGATGGTCGTCGCACTGCTTGTCGTGCTTATGGTCACCCCGGTGCTCATACTGGGCCGTCCTGTCTCAATACCGCAGTTGATGGCTGACAAGACGCTGGACGATCAAGCTAAGGAAAATTCGCGCAGAAGTCGCGGCGCCGTCATCAGGATGTGGCTGGCTAGACTGTTCGTCCAGATCGCAGAGGCGTCGCTCTTTGCGTTTTTGCTATTATGGTTTCGCAGTGTCGCTCCGCGTTTTACCGAAAATGACACTGCCACAATTTTTGCAGTGGTGCTTGGTGTAGCCGTTATTGCTACGTTGATTGTCGGGCGCTGGTCGGATCGGGCAAATTGCCCGATCCTGCCGCTGGGCATCTGCGCTGGTATCGCTGCTGCCGGTTTGTTGATGATGGCAGTAGCAAATAGTTTACCGCTCGCGATCGCCGGCTATGTGGTTTTTGGTCTCTCGAGCAGCATCTTTCTTGCCTTACATTCAAGCCAAACGCTGCGCGTGCTTCCAGCCCCCCGAACACGCGGGCGGGACCTTGGCCTGTTTAACCTCACAAATACCGTCCCGTCCCTGATCATGCCGTGGCTGACATTGGCGATGGTGCCAGTGTATGGTTTTGACGCGCTGTTTTTTTTACTGGCGGGGCTTGCCACCGTCGCTGCTATCTTGCTGCTCACCTTCCCCGAGGGTTGACGGATTAAGCCGGGCGGCGGGCATAAATGCCGAAGACGGCGATAATTGCGTAACAGGCCATCGGAAGCACAAAAGCTATTGCCAGACTTCCCGTAAGATCGGCGATGATACCGGTTAACAACGGGACCACAGCCCCTCCTACAATGGCAACATTGATGATGCCCGAACCATCGGCAGCGCGGGAACCTAGTTTCTCGCATGCGAGTGTGAAGATCGTCGGGAACATGATTGCGTTAGCCAGGCCTACCGCAAGCAGACTGTAACCCGATACCATTCCCGTGGTTTGTGTGGATATTAGGATAAGTGTAATCGCCCCGATAGCAACAGACGCTAGCAGCTTGCCCGGACTGTACATGCGCAAAAGAGCCGATCCGATAAAACGTCCGATCATTGCGCCGCCCCAGTACAGACCAATTAATTTACCAGCAGCTTGTTCCGCCAAACCCATCACATGGGTCTGCATAAGATAATTTACGATCAACGAACCAATGGATACTTCGGCACCAACATAAAGAAAAATGCAAAGTGCGCCAAAGCCGAAACGTGGGCGTTTGAGTAGGTCAAGTCCCGCGAGCCCTTCGCTTGCTTCGTGCTTTTCCCCTTTTAACGCATTGCGGAACATCCAAACCACACCGGCTACCATTGCCAAAGCAACCGCAATACCCAAATAGCCGTTTACAATCGCTTGGCTTTCGGCCGTGCGATAGGCGTCAAGTTCGACACCAGACAGCTGATCCGCCGTAACCGTTGCCAGTCCGCCGAGAATCAAGATGGAGCCAAAATAGGGAAATACTGTTGTGCCCAGTGAATTGAAGGCCTGAGCAAAAGTGAGGCGACTGTGCGCCGTCTCTGCCTTGCCAAGGAGAGAAATCAGGGGGTTTGAAACGACTTGAACAATCACGACACCGCTGGCGAGAACAAAAAGTGCAAGCAAGAAAAGCCCGTATGTGGCGGTCTGGCTAGCCGGAATGAATAACAAACAACCGAGCATCATGGTCACCAACCCGGCGACTGCGCCGCGCATATAACCAATTTTCTTGACCAGTCGTGCGCCAGGAATACCGATCACTGCATAGGCGGTGAAAAAACAAAACTGGACCAGCATGGCTTGCGTATAGTTTAGCGTGAACAGCTCTTTCAGCTTTGGAATGATGACGTCGTTGAGGCTGGTGATCCCACCAAAGATAAAGAACAGCCCCATGACAAACAGCTGCAATTGCGGAGCATCAATATGCGCATCATCTGCTCCGGTTGCCATTTCCGCGTTTGTTTGGATTGCCATATTCTTTCTCCTCCTTAGTTTTCAACCTTGGCGGGGCAAGCGCCATCCCCGCTTGTGGTCTCAATGCGAACATTACGTATCGTCGTAGCAAATCCCTTAGGCGCAGCAATTTTAAATGGGGAGCTGACTGCGCCCAGTTTCGCTCCTGCGTCAGAAAAGCAACGCAGTGGGATGCGTGTTTGCAGGACGATGCCTAAAGGCACTGATCCGACCGCATCGCGCAGGTCCATCGTCGCCTCACCGAATGAAAGCTTGATCGCGCCATCGGCCTGTTGATCAATACGCCAATCAATCAATAACGCGGACCCCGCATCGAATTGTTGCAACAGATTAACTGCAGGGCCGTTGATCGCAAATGCCCCATCCCTGTTCCAAATAAACTGCCTGCTATCTTCTTGCGCAGAAATATCCACCGCGCGGGTGCTGATCGCGCCATCGATGTCTAGGCGCCACGGTGCGGGGCTTTTGCCGCGCACCACAAAATGCGTCGCGTGGCTCAGCAATACAACATCGACGCGTGCATCCTCGTTAATCTGCCCGAGCTTTTCGCTGCGCGCATACGTCAGGCCATAGCCAACGGGAAATAGCGGATTGGCGATTGGCACACGGGCATCTGCTGGCCACGTAAAGGGCAGCCGCCCGGTAAAATCGCGCTGCGGCTTGCCGTTCGCACCAGCGACCAGAACGTCGGCAATTCCACGCCCTTGGGTGCCCGGCAACCAAGCCGCGACAAAGGCATCGGCCTGATTGATCAGCTTGCCCGTAAACATCGGTCGACCGGACAGGAACAGAACCACGATACGCACGCCCTGTAGTTTCAAACGCGCGATCAGTTCCTCTTCGCCTGACTTCATTCGAAACGCGAGATCGGGCACATCGCCCTCAAATTCGGCATATGGCCTTTCCCCGACAACGACCACTGCTACATCAGGCTTGACCTGAAAACGCCCGTCAGTCGAAATCGCAGCGTCGCCGCCATTAGCCCGCACCGCATCGGAAATTGCACGCCCGATAGTCTGTCCGTTGGTAAAATCTGCAGCACGGGTATCGGTGCCCTGCCAGGTGATCGTCCAGCCACCGGCCTGCATGGCCATATTGTCAGCGCCCGGTCCTGCGATGAGCACGCGTGCGCCGCTGCGGATTGGCAGGACTGCATCTTCATTTTTAAGCAGCACAAGCGATTTAGAAACCGCTTCTCTCGCAAGTTCAAGATGTTGAGGTGCACCAACCAATGAAGCGTTGCCGCGCAGTGTCTGTGCTTTGCCCATCAAACCCAGTTTGAACTTCACTCGGAGGTTCCGGCGCACGGCATCGTCGATGCGCACCATCGGTATGACGCCGTCTTTGGCCGCTGCGAGCGTAGATTCAAAAACCCCCTTCCAACTGTCGGGCGCCATGAGTAGGTCCACGCCGGCGTTAATCGCCTGGGGGCAGTTTGTTGCGGAACAACCAGGTATCTGACCGTGCCCGTTCCAGTCGCCAACGACCAACCCGTCAAAGCCCATTCTGTTTTTCAGCACGCCGGTAAGCAGCGATTTATTGCCGTGGTGTTTTTCCCCATTCCAGCTTGAGAAACTGGCCATGACAGTTAGGGCGCCGGCATTGATCGCGGCAGGATAGCCTTGCGCGTGCTTCGCCACCAGTTCCGTTTCGCTGATCCGGGCGTCACCTTGATCGCGACCATCCGCAGTGCCGCCATCTGCAAGAAAATGCTTTGCCGTTGCCGCGACGTTCTGAGCATCAAGCGGTTTTCCTTGGACCAACTTGCCTTGCAGCCCCAATGTCATTGCCTGGGCATAACGCGCGACAACTGCGGGATCCGAAGCATAGCCTTCATAGGATCTGCCCCAACGCAAATCCTGCGGTACAGCAAGCGTCGGCGCAAAAGTCCATTCAATACCGCTGCCCGATATTTCGGCCGCCGTCGCTTGACCAATGCGTCTTATTAGATCGGGATCACGCGCGGCACCCAACCCGATATTGTGCGGGAAAATCGTGGCCTCTGGAAGGTTCGAATGGCCGTGTACAGCATCTACACCGAACAAAATCGGTATACCTGCACCCGACTTTCGCGAAGCATCACGGAATTCAGCAACAAGCTGCCCCCATTTCGCCGCACTTGCACGCTCGTCTCCATAAGGACCGGAGTTTCCTCCAGCCAAAATCGAGCCCAGAGGATAATTTGCAAGATCGGCGGGCTTGATCGCACTGATATCGGCCTGCACCAGTTGCCCGACTTTTTGCTCGAGCGACATCTGCAGCAATATAGCGTCTATTGCGGCCTCTGTCTCGGGCGAAGAAATTGCCGATGGGCTGGCAGACGCGGGCCAAAGAGCAGGATTGGCTTGCGTTTCTTGTGCGATTGTGGCCGGTAGGCTCGTTTGCGAGACCGTCGATGTGCACCCCGTCAAAATTAATGAGAGTGCTGCAAACGATAACTTAGCCAGCATTAATACATCACCCAAATAGTTTTGTGAACGTTCTCACAAGAACTACAGAAAGCTATCCGGAAATCAAGCTTCAACATTCTTGCTGGCAGCTAATATT
>JANONL010000433.1:0-2085 GCA_031420815.1 Sphingomonadales bacterium
ACCGTCATCTACGCCACCACCGAACCCGGCGAAGCGCTGCTGCTGGGTGGCCACACTGCCGTGCTGGACGCCGGCGAGCTGCTGCAATACGGCGCCACGGCCGATGTCTTCCACCGCCCGCTGTCGCTGCGCGTGGCGCGCGCATTCAGTGACCCGCCGATGAACCTGATGGCGGCCGACGCCGCAGCAGGTGGCGTGCAACTGCGGGGCGGCCCGGGGCTTGCGCTGGCCTTGCCCGCAGCCGCGTCCGGCGCGCTGACGGTGGGCCTGCGCGCGAATGCCTTGCGCGTGGCGCCGCGTGCTGGCGACGTGGCCTTGCCCGGCACCGTGGAACTGGCCGAGATTTCGGGTTCGGACACCTTCGTGCATGTACACACCGCCGTGGGTGAACTGGTGGCGCAACTCACCGGCGTTCACTTCTTTGACCTGGGCGCGCCGCTGACGCTGCACATGGCGGCAACGCAGGCCTATGTCTTCGACGAAGCAGGTGCCCTTCACCTGGCGCCCAGCGGCAGGCCCTGACATGGCCCGCATCGACCTCGACCTCGCGCATGCCTACAAGCCCGATCCAAAAGCGGACGCGGACTACGCCCTGCTGCCCTTAAAGATGAGCTTCCGCGACGGTGGCGCCTACGCGCTGCTGGGCCCTTCTGGCTGTGGCAAGACGACCATGCTCAACATCATGTCGGGCCTGTTGGTGCCGTCGCAGGGCACGGTGCAGTTCGACGGTGTCGACGTCATCGATACAACAAAGCTGTCCGCCCACGAACTGCAGCACGAAATTCGCGAGCGTTTTACAAGCGAGGCTAGTCCTCACACTACCGTTTCGATCACAAGTTTCGGTTTTTCACGCGGTGTGCCGCACAACGCCGACCTCGTTTTTGACTTACGGTTTTTGCGCAATCCGCATTGGGATAACAACTTGCGGCCCATGACCGGGCTCGACCAGGCTGTGTCGGACTATGTCGAGGCCGACCCCGCCTATGAGGACGCCGTGACAAAAATTCGTGACCTGCTGCTTTACCTGCTGCCACTGTACGACGCGCAGGGGAAAGCCTATGTCAATATCGCCTTCGGGTGCACCGGCGGTCGTCACAGATCGGTGCATGTCGCAGAGCAGTTCGGCAAATGGTTGCGCGACGCCGGATTTTCGCCCACGGTCGCGCACCGCAATTTGACGTCGCGGGCAATCGACGCGCTGGAGGGGCCAGCGGGCAGTGCCCCACGACACGAATCAAAAGATAAACAGGGTAGCAATTAAGCATGATCGGACTGATTTTGGTCACCCATGGCAGGCTCGCCGAGGAATTTCTCGTCGCGCTTGAACATGTGGTTGGTCCGCAACAACAAGTGGCAGCCATCTGCATCGGCCCGCGTGACGATATGGAAGGACGGCGCAAGGAAATTGCCGCCGCAATAAAGCAAGTCGATACCGGCAAAGGTGTGGTTATATTGTCCGATTTGTTCGGTGGCACGCCGTCCAACCTTGCCATTTCCTTGCTCGATGCCGGAAGGGTCGAGGTGATCGCTGGCGTCAACCTGCCAATGCTCATCCGTCTGGACAGCGCGCGCAAATGTATGAATGTCAAAGACGCGGTCGCCGCTGCGCGTGAAGCCGGCCGCAAGTATATCAGTGTGGCATCGGAAGTGCTGGAGGCATCGAAATGACCCGCATCAGCCGTAACGTTATCATCGTCAATGACCGCGGCTTGCACGCACGCGCCAGCGCGAAATTCGTCACCTTCGTCAGTCGTCTGCCTGAGGGTTTGCACGTCGAAGTCGAAAAAGACGGCCACTGCGTTACCGGCACGTCGATCATGGGGTTGATGATGCTGGGTGCGGCAAAGGGCAGCGAGATTACGGTGCATGTGGCCGGTGAGGATTCGGACAAGGCGCTGGAAAAGCTGGTCGGGTTGGTAATGGATGGCTTCGGCGAAGATTGATGCGCCGCGAGATCACCGGATTCTCTAACCCGCTGGTCAAGCAAGTCCGATCCTTGCGAGAAAAAAAGCACCGGAAACGCGAACGCAAATTTCTCGCCGAGGGCCTGCGCATAATGACCGAGGCGCGCGAGGCCGGTTTCCT
>JANONL010000434.1:0-3143 GCA_031420815.1 Sphingomonadales bacterium
GTCAGGTCACCTTCATTCTTCACCTGATTATCGATCAGGAACCAATAGAATGTGCGCGTAGGATCATTGAAATAGCTAGACGGCGATGTTGTGGTGCCGGGCTGGAGAAACTCGACTTGCGGCGTGCTGCCGGTGTTGTCGATCCGCAGATCGGTGTAGGTCTGCATAGCAGAAATAAAGCCGTCTTCGGTGCGGTCTGATTTGATGTGCTGCACTTCAAAATTAAAACGCAACCTATCGGTCGGGCTTAGTTTGATGTGCGCCGAAAAATCCTCTGTCTTTGCAGTATCTTCACGTTGGAAGCGGAGCAATTCGGTCGGTATGCCGCGGCCGCCGGTAAAGGGCTGAAGCTGCGTCAATGTGCCTGAAACGAACTGGTTGCCGTTATAAGTGGCAGTTGTTCCGGGAGCGAGTACCGGGAACAGACCGTCATCATTCACCAAAGCAAGCACCGCGAATTCATTCAGCGTCGCTTCGGTTTCGGCGCGCAGATATTCGATAGTCACTTCGGCACGGCCGTCGGTGCTTTCCCACTGGCCAACGGCCGAAATTGAATTGCGATCGCGTGTTAAGTCAGTTGTGCGAACGCCAGCGCCCTTGGGTACGAATACCGAATTTGGTGGCGGAAAATTTGATGCATTCAATGGTGTACCACCACCAAAGCCACCCGAACCAACGGGACGTACGCGAATGCAAGGTCCGGTCAAAGAGCGGTCACGATAGCAAGGGTCGGTAATCTGTGATGCATCTGTGCGTGTCGCCAGTTCCGATTGTGTGTATGAAAGTTGCAGGCCAAAAGTGCCGATACCTGTTTCGAACGTGTTTGATCCAAGGATGGAGAAACCGGGCGACCATTTCTTGGCCAAATCTCCGTAATTGCCCTCGACCGCACCGGCGAGGTGCAAGCCGGGATTGTTCAGCGGTTTACGGGTCACAAGGTTGACCGATCCGGCGATGCTGCCTTCGATCATGTCGGCGGTCGAGTTTTTGTAAACTTCGACACGACCAAGCAATTCTGGCGATACATCGTTGAACGACAATTCGCGTCCGCCGTTTGCTGAAAAAATGTCACGGCCGTTGAGGTTCGAAAGTACGTATGGAAGGCCGCGGATGACGACACCCGAACCTTCAACAGAAAAACGGTCAGGGTCGTTGCGCTGTTCAAAACGCGAAATGTTCACACCGGGAACGCGTTGAAGTGCTTCCGCTACCGAACGGTCAGCCAGCGCGCCAATGTCTTCGGCGGACAGCACATCGACGAAAGTGTCGGCGTCGCGCTTCAGAGTCTGCGCGGTTTCCAGCGCTTTGCGATAACCAGTGACGATAATCTCGCCTTCTTCCTCGGCCTTTTCAGCTTCTGCGTCGGTTGTTGCGGCGTCTTGAGCGTGGGCGGGGTGCGCCACAAGCGCACACAATGCCAGGCTGGACACTGTTGTCATCACGCCGTTGCGCCACGAACGTGCATATGCTGAAATCTTCACCAGGCTATCCTCCATCTATCCCATGCGGGGGTTCGATTCCCTCCGTCATCTCTGAAGCAATATCACAATTGAGAGCGTTCACAAGATTGAAAATGAACGTTCACAATTTGCCGAATCGCGATATGTGGTTATAGAGATCATAAGAGGATAAAGATCATGGCAATCAATCATATCGTCATTGTCGGTGGCGGAACCGCAGGCTGGATGGCCGCTGCGGCGCTCTCCAAATTGCGCGCCGGACGGTCGGTTGCGATCACTGTCGTTGAATCCGAACAGATCGGAACTGTGGGGGTCGGCGAAGCTACCATTCCGCCTTTCCTCGATTTCAACCGTTTGCTCGATATCGATGAACGCGAAATGCTGGCGGAGGTTGGCGGCAGCTTCAAACTGGGCATCCAGTTTGTGAATTGGGGAAAACTGGGCGATAGTTATATCCATCCCTTTGGCAATTATGGCTATCAAATGGAGGGTATCTCGTTTCATCATGTGTGGCATCGCTATCAACAGGCCGGGGACAAAAGGCCGATTCAGGTTTTCAACATGGAAACGATGGCCGCCCATTTCGGCCGCTTTGCACGCACCGAGGATTATCAGCGCGACGATCTACCGCCGGTGAACTATGCCTATCATTTGGACGCTGGCCGTTATGCGCGCTATTTGCGAAAGTATGCGGAGATACGTGGTGTCGAACGGAAAGAGGGTAAAGTCACCGATGTTTCGGTCGATAGCGAATCCGGCTTTGTTACGGCGATTACTTCCGAGGACGGCACTGTCATCAACGGCGACCTTTTTATCGATTGTTCGGGCTTCCGCGGGCTGTTGATCGAACAGACGCTAAAAACCGGCTATGAGGACTGGACGCATTACCTGCCGTGTGATCGCGCCGTGGCCCTCCCTTGCGTGCGCGAAGACGGCAGCGGACCTCTGCCTTACACAAAAGCAACCGCGCACAAAGCAGGCTGGCAATGGCAAGTCCCGCTGCAACACCGCAACGGCAACGGTCATGTCTACTGCAGCAGTTTTATGGAAGATCAGGAGGCGCTTGATATTTTGCTGGGCAACATCGCCGGAAAGCCGGGTGCCGAACCAAATTACCTGCGCTTCGTCACCGGCAGGCGTAAGAAATTCTGGAATAAAAACGTCGTTGCGCTTGGACTTGCGAGCGGCTTTATGGAGCCCTTGGAATCAACCTCAATCCATTTGATCAACACTGGAATCAATAAGCTAATCGCATTACTCTCGCTCGACGGAATCACCCAGACACAAGAGGACGCGTTTAACCGGCTGACCGGTAAAGAATATGACCGCATCCGAGACTTCCTGATCCTGCATTATAATGCGACCGCACGCGACGACAGCCCGTTCTGGAACTATTGCCGGACGATGGCGGTACCCGATAGCCTGACCGAGAAAGTCGAGCTGTTCCGCCAAAATGGCCAGATTTTCCGCGAGGATGATGAACTGTTTACCGAAACCAGTTGGGCTGCGGTGATGATGGGGCAGGGCATACAAATGGGCGGGCACAATGCCATGGCCGACGGGTTAAAAGACGCCGCGACGCAAAAAGAGATAGACGGGATCGAACAGTCGATCCGCTATGTCGTGCAACACATGCCAGAGCACGGTGATTATCTGAAAAAATACTGCCCCGCATCGATCTGA
>JANONL010000435.1:0-3690 GCA_031420815.1 Sphingomonadales bacterium
ACGATCCATGCGCAATTGCTGGAAAAGATTCAAGCCGCCAAGCCGCGATCGATCACGTTCGACATATTGTTGAGCGAGGTGGGCGAACCTGCTTCCGACACCGCATTGGCGCGCGCTATGGCCGGGCCTGCCCCTGTGTTCGTTCCGCTCCATTTTTCCAGTCCCGGAAGCGAGGGCCGCGATTTCGATACTTTCCATCCTGCCCCCGCTTTTTCGACCGTCGCCGATGCAGTCGGCCATGTTAATGTGACGTTCGATGAAGACGGCATTGTCCGGCGTGCCGCCCTATGTTTTCAGACAGAAGCAAGCGGACCAAAATGGCCGCACCTTGTCGAACTGGCCTATCGCGCCTCCGCCAAAGCACCCTCGCCTGCCTTTCAGCGCGCAAAGCGTTGCGGCGACAACATATTGATCCCTTACGCACAGCGCGGCAGTTTTGCAGAGATTTCTTACAGTGATCTGCTTGCTAACGAAATTCCGTCAAAACTGATCGCGGGTCATGACGTCATCATTGGCGCAACCGCTGCAGGTATGGGCGATAATTTTCCGGTTCCGGGTGGCGACGGCGGTCTGCTGTCCGGCGTCGAAATCATGGCGAATATGCTCGGTGCATTGCGGCACGACGACTTCGTGACGCCGATAAACACTGGTTGGGTCATCGGTTTATCGTTGCTACCTTTATGGCTGTTGCTGCTCGGCTTTTTGCGTTGGAGGCCAAGGCTTATCTTGATGATGTCGCTGCTATCTATCGTCGTCATCCTCGCGGCGAGCGCAGCTATGCTCGCCGCACGCATATGGTTCCCGCCAGGCGCCGCATTGCTAGGCGTGTTGCTCGTCTATCCGTTGTGGGGCTGGCGGCGATTGCAAGCGATGAGCGACTTCATGGCATCCGAACTGGGTGCGCTGGAAAAAGAAGGCGAAGCAACTCCGCTGCCAATCGCGCCCAGCCGCACGACCGATCTGGTCGGCAGGCAGAGCGAAGCGCTGGCAGGAGCAATTGACCAGATGCGTGACTTGCGGCGCTTTGTCGCGGATACACTTGCCGACTTGCCGGACCCGATGTTTGTCACTGATCCCAACGGTCAGGTAACCCTTACGAACCGGTTGCTGGACGAGGGGGTTGGGGGATTGGTTAGAGGGATGACGCTTGATGACGCGCTGGGTGAGATGGTGGCGGCAGAACACCGGGCCGCGGTCGATCACTATCTGGCGACCGAGCCAGCGCAGCAATCTTCCGAATTTGTCCGCTTTAACTCGCCTCTGGGCCGCACGTTTGTCATGCGCAGGTCCGAAGTGCGCAGTGATGCCGGCGTGGCGCATGGCCACATCCATTACCTGACCGACATTTCGGCGTTGGCAAAGGCCGAGGCAGAACGCGAGGAAGTGCTGCAGCTGCTGTCGCACGACATGCGCGCGCCGCAATCGACGATCATCGCATTGCTCGCCGGGGACATAGACGCTGACGCCAAGAAACGCATCGAGCGCAACGCACGCCGGACAATGCAGTTGGCGGAGGATTTCGTCGATATCGCCAGGATGGCCGAAACCGAATTCGGTGGCGAAGACGTGCTTCTTGCCGATCTGGTACGCGAGGCGGCAGACAGTCTATGGCCGCTGGCCAAAGAACGCGGCATCAAGTTTGCTTTTGGCGATAGCAGCAATGGTGCGTTTGTATTGGCCGAGCCAGACAGCCTTTCGCGCGCTGTCTGTAATCTGGTGGACAATGCCATCAAATTCAGCCCCGACGACGGCAGCATAGGCATCGCTATTGCGCGTCATGCCGACGCAACTTCACCCAACATCATGGTCACCATCACCGATCACGGCGCAGGCATTGCGCCGGACATTTTTCCGAACCTGTTCACCCGCTTTGCCAGCGGCGGCAACCAGAAAAGCCGGGCAAAGGGATCCGGGCTGGGATTAACCTTTGTCCAGGCCGTCATAGAACGGCACGGCGGAACGATATCTGCCATCAACAATCACGGTGGCGGCGCAAGTTTCAGATTCGCGCTTCCTGAAGCGCCGGACGCTTAGTCCTGTACCTTGCGCTTGACAGCATAACTGCCGCGCGGGTTGCCGATGTCTGCCAATGCAGCATCCGCCAGTCCGGAGAGCGCCTCGGCCAGGGGCATATTGCAATGATATTCTGCCGCACTGCCCTGATATAGCAGAGCGCCGTCGCTAACCTGGGTCAACGCCACGCCGATGCGGTATTCGTGGTCCTCGCAATTTTGCAGCGGCTTTTGGCGTTTGGCCTTGGCCAGACTGCCCGGGCCGCCAGCCGTCCCAAGCGCCAAAGAAGCGGGCCGCACGGCCAGGGTAACTTCCAAATGCAAAGGTGCGTTTTCAGCCGCTGTAAACCCTCGTTCCAGCAGCTTGCCAGAAACCAAGGCCTGCGCGGTGCGCAACTCGAGTGTTTGCGCTTTTTCGGAAAACGAAAATCCAGCGGGTGCAATCGCAGTCCGGCCAATACTTGAAACGCGTGTTTCCACCGAAGGTGAGCACCCTGCGATCATGCTCGCGGCGAGCGGGATGATTAACCATCGCGTCATTGGGGTCATCTACCAACCGTTGTGCCACGCGCGCAAGCACTAGTTGACGTTACGGCGCTTTAGCGGGTCAGCAGAAAATAACCCACGTACAGCCAGCTGAATATGCCGTGGATTACCGCCCACAGCACCGACTTATGCGCGGTATAGCTAATGACTATCGCCAGCGCGCTGCCAAATCCGATGCCTGATTTGACGACTGTGTCCTGCATCACATTACGCATTATGCCGCCTGCTTCGCCCGCTCGGTAAGTTCCTGGTTAAGCATTTCTGCCAACAGGAACGCGAGTTCGAGTGACTGTGCAGCGTTGAGCCGTGGGTCGCAGTGCGTGTGATAACGGTCAGCCAGCCCCTCGTCGGTCACCGCGACCGCACCGCCGGTGCATTCGGTGACATTCTGGCCGGTCATCTCGATATGAATACCGCCGCCAAAGCTGCCTTCCGCACGGTGCACGGCAAAGAAACCACGTACTTCGGCCAGTATACGCTCAAACGGACGGGTTTTGTAGCCACTCGCCGATTTGATGACATTGCCGTGCATCGGGTCGCAGGACCAGATGACCGGATGACCGGAACGCTTTACGGCGCGGACCAACGGCGGTAGGCCGCTCTCGACTTTGTCATGACCAAAGCGTGAAATCAGCGTAATCCGGCCCGCTTCTCGCGCCGGATTAAGAGTGTCGAGCATCCGCAACAACGCATCGGGCTCAAGGCTCGGCCCGCATTTGATGCCGATCGGGTTGCCGATACCGCGCAGATATTCGACATGAGCCGAACCTTCAAAACGAGTGCGGTCGCCAATCCACAGGAAATGCGCTGACGTGTCATACCAGCCGCCAGTCAACGAATCCTGCCGCGTCATTGCTTGCTCATAAGGCAGCAACAGCGCCTCATGGCTGGTGTAGAAACTGGTGCCCTTAATCTGCGGCACGGTTTCGGGCGTCACGCCACAAGCCGCCATAAAGTCCAACGCCTCACCAATGCGATCAGCGGTTTCCTTATATTTCTTCGCCCATGGGCTGCGGCCCATGTAGTCGTGCGTCCAAGCGTGCACTTGCTGCAAATTAGCATAGCCGCCGTTCGAGAAAGCACGCAGCAGGTTCAGCGTTGATGCGGCTTGACTGTAGGCGCGCACCATCCG
>JANONL010000436.1:0-1967 GCA_031420815.1 Sphingomonadales bacterium
TGCGCGCGATGCCGAAAGGGCCGCAAAGAAGGCCGAAGTCGAAGCCAAAGCTGCATTCGAAGCCGCGCAACCTGCGCTGACTGCAGCCGAACAAAAGGCCGCCCGCGACGCACGTTACGCGGCGCGCAAGAACCGCAAATAGGCACGTCTGTGCGGCGACGATATTGATCCCGCGCGTTCTTCTCGACACTGCCGATATTCCCGGCAGCAAAGAAACGCTGCGACTGATCCAGCGTGGTGTCGAGTTTTCAATAATGCTCGGCGCAAACGAGCTAATGAATAGCCGGTTGAGCGGTTCGGAAGAGGCCCTCGCAAGCCTTGCCTGCGCAAAGCTGTCATCACGGCCCAACCCGCGCCTGTTGATCGGCGGGCTAGGCATGGGCTTCACTTTACGCACGGCTCTAGCCGAACTGGGCAGCGACGCGGAAATTATCGTGGCCGAACTGGTGCCCGCCGTTGTCGCATGGGCCAACGGTCCGATGGCAGAACACCACGGCGACAGCCTGTCCGACCAGCGTACCAACATCGTCACAGACGACGTCGCCAAGCTGATCCGCGAGGGCGAGGCGCGCTACGACGCGATATTGCTCGACGTCGACAACGGGCCGGACGGGCTCACCAAGGGTGCCAATGACCATCTTTACAGCGCCGACGGTCTTGCCCGGGCATGGCGCGCACTCCGCCCCGACGGCGTGCTGGCGATATGGTCGGCAGCGCCGGACAGGCGGTTCGCTGAAAGACTCCGATCAACCGGCTTTGCAGTCGAGGAGCACATCGTCCGCGCGCACCAGGTCAAAAGCGGTGCGCGGCATGTGATTTGGCTCGCGCTCAAAACCTGAACGGCCGATTCGACAATATCATTGTCTGTTAATGTGGCATTCAAGTAAATTTGATTGGTTATAAGTCATCTTATCTGAAAACGCGCACGTCTTTACGACAAGGTGAGCTGTCATTGCAGCCGAATAGAATATGCGAATTATTTTAGGGTGCAACTTTTGCACAACATCGCCATTTATTCACATAGGCCATTCGTGAAATGGCTTCAGACATTAAATAATGTCAAATTTATAATAGATTATCTGCGAATCTTCGCGGGTCGCATATGAAGGAGAATTACATGTTACGCATTTTAACCGCTTCGAGTATCCTGGCGCTGGCCGCAGTGCCTGCGATCGCGCAGCAAGCCGATCCAATGGCAACCCCACCGGCGACTGAAACGCCCGATGCACCCGACGCCACGATGACACCGGCACCTGCAACTCCCGCTCCAGAGGCCGCCCCTGCCCCGGAAGCGGTGCGCGAAGCAACCGTGGCTAAGCTCGTCGAGACCGAGTTCCCGAGCTACGACGCCGACAAGAACGGTGAGTTGACGCCGCCGGAATTTACCAACTGGGTATTGGCGTTACAATCAAAGGCGGAACAAGCTGGTGGCGCGGCCAAGAAGGATGGGGCTGCCAAGCTCAAATGGGCCAAGGACGCGTTTTTCACCGCCGATGCCGACAAGAGCAAAAAGATCAGCAAACCGGAAATGAGCAAGTTCCTGTTGGGTTAACCACTTACCTTCGGTGGACACCCACCCTGACAGGGCCGGGTCCGGACGTTTGTTCCGGGCCCGGTTGCTATTTAGTTTTGGGGTTGAGCAGGAACACAACGTAACCCTTGAAATGGTAGTTGTGCGGACGGGGACAGCGTATTCGCTGTCCCTCTTAATCAACCAGTTGTTAGCACAAACAAATTACGGTGCATCCCTATGATGTTAGCAACTCTTGCCTCCTCCGCTGCCCAACCCCCCGCCGCTACCCAACCCAAAATCACGCCGGAAATGCGCGCGAAGCTTTCCGACCTGCGCACACGCATTCAGTCGAGCGTTGGTCAGGTGGTTCTGGCGATGGCCAATCTGCCGCGTTACCGTAATCAGACGTTGGGCGACCTCAGCCATTTGGTTCTGGAACCATTGTTGCGCGACC
>JANONL010000437.1:0-4001 GCA_031420815.1 Sphingomonadales bacterium
ATATAGGCTTTGAAGAAACCCGCGCCCGACATCATGCCGACCTTCTCTTCTAGCGTAGCTTCGGCAAGTACGGCTTTGATCGTCGCAGCGATCTCGCCTTCGGTCATGCCTTTGCGCGGCGCAAAATCGGTCATTTGGTGCTCTCCTCAGCCGCAGTTGTTGCGCGCTCCAAGCGTAATAACAACCGGCATTTTCATAGCCGTATCGAATTGGTTTACGGCATTTTAACCATCTGAGGGCAAAGTGCATCGGTCGAGTTGGATATCGACGTGAAATAGCAGGACCGAATGATGGATAACTTACGCGGATTAGAGCCGTTTGGATCGGACCCGGAGTCCGAAGTACCGGCTTACACTGCCTTCGAGGACGAAGATGCGGCGATCGAACCGCCCCCCGTTGTTTCGGGCGACGAGCGCCGGATGCAGGTCCGCGCCTATAATTTCTGGACCGCGCAGCTTCATGACAAGAATTACCCCTGTATTGAAGAGCTCGATCCCGAGGGCCTTCAGGATTTCCGCGAGTATAGCGTCCTTTTGGACTTCACGTCGGGTATCGAAAATCCGTCGATACCGTTTGTCGGCGAAAAGCTGCGTGAGGAATGCGGGCTTAGCGATGACATCACTTATCTCGACCAGGTGCCTGCACGCTCTTTGCTATCGCGGATTACCGACCATTATTTGCAGATCATCGCTAATCGTGCGCCGATCGGTTTCGAAGCGGAGTTCGTCAACGAACGCGGTCTGAACATCATGTACCGCGGCATCTTGCTGCCTTATTCATCCGACGACGACACGATCGATTTCATCTACGGTGTAATCAACTGGAAAGAAGGTGCCGACAGCACCGTTACCGAGGCGCTGGAGCTTGAAGTCCAACAGGCGCTGGCAGCATCACCACCGCGTACCGAGCATGTGCCGGTCTGGGCCGACGGCCCAACCACCGGCAATTTGGAGGATATAGCGGACGATGACACGCTGACGCTGGGCAAAGACTTCGTAGCTGAAGAACCCCAACCCGACGAGAATTCGTCGCTTGCCGACTGGCTTCATGCCGCACGGATCAGCGCAGAAGGCGCGCGTGATAGCGATTTGCGCACTCGCGAAGTGCTATATCAAGCGATCGGACGTGCGCATGATTTTGCGCTGGTCGCACAGCGCGACGCCGAAGATTATGCCGAACTGCTGTCCGATTCGGGGCTGAAGCAGCAAGACCGCGCGCCGTTCACGCCGATTGTGAAGCTTGTGTTCGGCGCAGCTTACGACAAGACTCGGCTGACCGAATTTGCTACCGCATTACAATATGCCGACCGCAACGCCGTGCCGATGGGCGGACTTGCGGCGATCCTAGCCAATTATGACGGTGGTCTGAAAGGCATCGTTGCCGCCGAGCGCCGCGCGCGCAAGGTCGCATCGGGTCAGCATGTCGCCGCGACCCCCGCCGACCCGCGGCCCCGTTTACGCGCAGCACGCGCCCGCGACCTCAGCGAATTTGCAGGTAGCGGCGAAGAGTTTGTGTTGCTCGTCGCCCGCCGCGAAGCCGATGGCAGCATAGCAATTGTTGGCAGTGTAGAGGGTGACGCAAGCTTGACCGACAAGGCGCTGCACAAAGCCGCCTAAACCGCTGCTTAGCTCTTGAGGTCAGTACCAAGCTTAAGACTTGCGCGCCAGAAGAAGAACGCCGGGATCAGCCCGAGCCACGCCGCGCCGTAAAGCACCCAGCGAACACTTTCGACCCCGGCCATCGGTTTAAAAGCGTCGGATAACATGCCGAAGAACAGCGGGCCCAGTCCAAGACCGATCAAATTCTGGCCAAAAACTACGAGCGAGGTGGCCAGTGCACGCTGCTCCGTTTTTACGAGTTGCTGAGCCAGCGCGTAGGACGGGCCGTAGTAAAAGGAATTGAACACAGTCGGCACGACAAGAAGCACCAACGCCAATCGCCAGTCGTCGACAAAATAGGCGGCAAAGAGTATCGGTGCAGCAACTGCCATGCCGATGGCAGGTGCAGTGAGCAAGTGACGCCGGTCGCGCGCACCGAACCGGTCGGCGAGATAGCCGCCGCCCCATGTTCCCAATATCCCCGCAAGACCAGCAACAACGCCCAGCGACAGTCCGGTTTCAGTAGCACTGAGGCCGAAATCGCGCTGGAACAGGATTACCACCCAAACGCCCTTGCCGTAAGACAGAAAAGCGGTGAACGAAGCGCCAAGCAGGACGAACACGAAGCTGCGCGAACTTGCGATTTCGCCCAGCGCCTGCCAGAACGGTTGTTCAAGCGGCGGCGATGCCGCAAAGCTGGCCTTGGTTGCATTATCCCTCGCAGGATCCTTCAGCAGGAAGGGCAGTATCAGGGCAAATAGCAATCCGGGGACGGCTGCCGCCAGAAATGCATTACGCCAGCCTAGGGTATCATTGAGTACGCCGCCGACAACCATGCCGAGCAACCCACCAATAGGTATGCCAAGCCCGTAAAAGGCAATCGCTGACGAACGTTTTTCGGGCGCTACAGCGCCAGTAATGATCGAATGCGCAGCGGGTGTGCAGCCTGCCTCGCCCACGCCCACCCCGATCCGCGCCAACAACAACTGGACGAAGTTCTGGGCGAACCCGCAAGCCGCAGTCATCACCGACCATAGCCCGAGCGACCAGGTGATGAGCGCTACCCGATTGCTTTTCGGTCGGTCAGCATATCGAGCGATGGGAATACCCAGAAAGGTGTAGAATACAGCAAATGCCAGGCCGGTCATCAGCCCAATCTGGGTATCGCTGAGCTTTAGATCCCGGCTGATTTCCTCAGCCAATATGTTGACAATCTGCCGGTCGAGAAAATTCAGAATATAGACAATCAACAGCGTCCAGAGGAGCAGGCGCGTCGGTGTAGCAGCTTGGACGGATTGCGCGGAGTTAGCCACATTGTGCCCGGTGCAACAGCTTCTGATCCACCAGCACGAGCGCCATCATCGCTTCGACTACCGGCGCTCCGCGTATCCCAACGCAAGGATCGTGGCGGCCTTTCGTGACGATGTCGGTCGCTTCGCCATCCCGCGTTATCGTTTCGACCGGAGTCAAGATCGACGATGTTGGCTTGAATGCCACGCGAACCACGACCGGTTGACCGGTGGAGATGCCGCCTGCGACACCGCCTGAATTGTTTGCCATGAACTGCGGCTGGTTCGACCCTTCGGCAGCCGGGCGCATCCGGTCGGCATTGTCTTCGCCGCGCAGCCGCGCCGCCTGAAATCCTGCGCCGATTTCAACAGCTTTGACCGCATTGATGCTCATCATCGCCGCCGCCAGTTCGGCATCGAGCTTGGCGTACAAAGGCGCGCCCCAGCCAGGCGGGACACCGGTCGCAACGCATTCGATTACGGCACCGAGTGATGACCCTGATTTGCGCGCCTCATCAACCATCTTTTCCCAACGACCCGCGGCTGCTTCGTCCGGGCAGAAAAACGGGTTCTTGTCGATCTGGCTGACTTCAAAATTGTCGCGATTGATCGCATCCCCGCCGATTTCAACGACATAGGCCAATATGCTGACATCGGGTATCACGCCCCGCGCAACTGCCCCTGCGGCCACGCGTGCCGCCGTTTCGCGTGCGCTCGACCGTCCGCCACCGCGATAGTCGCGAAAGCCGTATTTGGCGTCATAACTGTAATCGGCGTGGCCCGGACGATACGCCTTGGCAACATCGCCGTAATCTTTGGAGCGCTGATCGACATTTTCGATCATCAACGAGATCGGCGTGCCAGTCGTGCGGCCCTCAAACACACCGGATAGAATTTTGACGGCATCCGGCTCCTGCCTCTGCGTGGTAAAGCGCGACGTGCCAGGACGGCGTTTGTCGAGGAAAGGCTGAATATCGGCCTCGCTAAGGGCTATGCCGGGTGGGCAACCGTCAACCACCGCACCGAGCGCAGGGCCGTGCGACTCACCCCATGTGGAGAAGCGAAAAACGCGGCCGAAGGTGTTAAAACTCATTGCATCGTTCTGTTAGAAAAG
>JANONL010000438.1:0-2016 GCA_031420815.1 Sphingomonadales bacterium
GTGCGCCGGCGCGATAGCCCATGCAAGGATCGCGCGGCTTTATTACGGCGCCGACGACCCCAAAGGCGGCGCGGTAGCGCACGGGCCACGCTTGTTCGATCAACCAACGGTCCATCACCGGCCTGAGATTTATGCCGGAATTGCAGCAGATGAGGCGGTGGAGTTATTGCAAGCGTTTTTTGCACACCGGCGTTAGGCGGAAACCCGCAGAAAACTGCGCAAGGTTACAGTGGATTCGATCTTATTTTGTGGGATTTAGGGTTACATAAGCGACGCCTATTCGCATATTTTAGGGTAGATTTTTGTTCACGCAGAGACGCAGAGGATTTTGCATTGATTGGTCATTCGCAAAATGCACCGTTAAGGTAACAAAGTTCCACATGTAATAGCGATTTTCTGTCACCTTATGTCAACTTAAGAGCGCGAACCGCGATGCCGGTTTACGGCGGTGGTAGGTTGATCAACAAGTTCAAAGAGCGATTGAATCAAGTCTCTCAAACCAAATCCTACATTGCAAGCATGATCTCGCCGTTAGCCGAGTTCATTAGCTAACGCCCGCAAATCTGCCATGGGCAACTTGTTATTGCCGCCGACATTGATGCCTTTAAACAGAGCGATCCAACTCATTGCAGTTTAGAGCAAATTCTTACCAAAAAACTCCATCGTCCGCTTCCACGATAACTCGGCCGCCTCGGCATTATAACGCGGTGTCGAATCATTGTGGAAGCCGTGGTTTACGTCCGGGTAGAAATGCACCTGAAAGCGTTTCTGGTTGGAGAGCAACGCGGCTTCATAGGGTAACCAGCCTGCGTTGATGCGCTCGTCAATACCCGCATAATGGATAAGCAGCGGCGCTTTAATCGCTGGAACTTCTGATGCCTTTGGCTGGCGACCATAATAAGGAACCGACGCCGCCATTTCGGGATAAGCAACCGCTAGCGCATTGCAAACGCCGCCGCCGTAGCAGAAACCGACTGCGCCGACTTTGCCGGTGCTGTCCTCATGATCGCGCAAATATTCAAACGACGCGAAAAAATCTTCGAGCAGTTTGGCGGGGTCGAGTTTCGCCTGTAATTCGCGGCCCTTTTCGTCGTTGCCGGGATAGCCGCCGACCGAGGAAAGGCCGTCAGGGCCAATCGCGAGATAGCCAGCCTTTGCCAGCCGCCGCACCACGTCCTCGATATAGGGGTTCAGCCCCCGATTTTCGTGGACCACAAGCACAGCGGGAGCTTTGCCCTTGGATTTGGCGGGCTTTGCCATCAGTGCGTTTATCGAACCGTTGCCGTCAGGGCTGGGGATGGTCACGCGCGATGTCGTTATCGCCGGATCGGTCAGCTCGACCTGCCGCGCCAGCGCGTAATCGGGCTGGAGTTGCTTCAGAATCATCAGCCCGGTCACGCCTGCTGCTGCAAACTTGCCAGCCTCGCGGATAAACTCGCGTTTGGTCAGCTTGCCATGGACATAGCCGTCGAAGATTTCGAGGATATAGGGGTGGAAGTCGCTGGCTTTTTTGCGGGGGGTTGGGTTGGCTTCGCTCATTTACAGCTCCTCTCAAATCAATTTCCAAAGTCCGTTCGTATCGAGCTTAGTCGAGACACCCGTCCGCAGTGCACGACCTCACGATGTCTCGACGATGCTCGACACCAACGGGAATGAGAGGGATGACGTCTCTTAATGCACAAAACGCGCAACAACGTCGCGGTACGAACGACTGACCTTCACTTGCGCGCCCGATTCCAGCACCAGGAAGCATTCACCGTTGGTATGCGGTTTCACCTGACGCACCTGATCAAGATTGACGATGGTGGAGCGGTGAACCCGTTGGAAGGTGCGCGGGTCGAGGCGCTTTTCCAGGTCCTTCATCGTCTCGCGTAGAATCAGCGAATTGTCAGCGGTGTAAATGCACATATAATCGCCTGCCGCATCGATTCGCTCGATGCTTTCGACATCGACACGGAAAATTTGGCCGCGATCCTTGACGTTGATAAGCTTTTCGAAACGTGTGCTCGCCATTTC
>JANONL010000439.1:0-8701 GCA_031420815.1 Sphingomonadales bacterium
AGGCGGCGAATGTAATTTGCTACCACGACGCGATATCGGCGTTATAGAACCGCATGGCTACGGAATTTCCGATCAAAGTGGCAGCGCTTTACCGTTTTGCGAGTTTTACGCAGCCCGAGTTGCTGCAACCGCAAATATTGAGCTGGTGCACCGACAATAATCTCAAAGGTACGATATTAGTGGCGTCCGAGGGTGTGAATGGCACTGTTGCCGGACCTGCTGCGGGCATTGACGCCGTAGTTGCACATCTGCGCACCCTGCCCGACTGCGACGAACTCGACGTCAAATATTCGCACGCTGTCGAAATGCCGTTTTACCGCATGAAAGTGCGGATGAAGAAAGAAATCGTAACGTTGGGCGTCGATGGCATCGACCCCAAGCGCGAGGTTGGCACTTATGTGGCAGCAGAAGACTGGAACGCCCTGATATCCGACCCCGGTACTGTCCTGATCGATACGCGTAACGATTATGAGGTGGCAATCGGGACATTTGAAGGGGCGATTGATCCGAAGACCAAGGCTTTCCGGGATTTTCCCGAGTGGTTCCGCGAGAACCGCAGCGAACTGGCCGCAAACGGCGCAAAATTCGCAATGTTCTGCACTGGCGGCATTCGCTGCGAAAAATCCACTGCATTCCTGAAGGCTGAGGGCATTGCAGACGTCTATCATCTTGAGGGTGGCATCCTGCGGTATCTGGAAAATGTGCCTGAAGCGACAAGCAAATGGCAGGGCGAATGCTTCGTTTTCGATGAGCGGGTGTCGGTAAAGCATGGGCTGGAACTCGGCTCGATGGAATTATGCCACGCTTGCAGGCGTCCGATATCTGCGGACGACAAACTTTCGGAGCATTTCATCGAAGGCGTCGCCTGCCCCGCCTGTTACGCCGAACGCAGCAAGGAAGACCGCGCGCGCTTTGCCGAGCGGCAGCTGCAAATCAGTCTCGCCAAGAAACGCGGCAAAAGGCATATCGGCGTCAATCCTCGTGACGGAACGTAATAGCTCCAAACCGTTCGTGTCGAGCGAAGACGAGACACCCATCGTTCGTGCACGCCTTATCGGCCTCTCGTCTTCGCTCGAGGCGAACGGGGTTCAGTGGCGAGCGCGAGATTGAAAAGGCTACCAATCCTCTACAGTTTCCGCCGCTGTCCCTATGCGATGCGGGCGCGGATGGCGATTGCGGTGAGCGCGGTGGCGGTTGAACTGCGCGAGGTGGTGTTGCGGGATAAGCCGCCGGAACTGATTGAGGCGTCATCCAAGGCAACTGTGCCGGTATTGATACTGCCGGATGGCGCGGTGATCGACGAGAGCTTAGATATCATGCACTGGGCGCTGGGCCGGAATGATCCGGAAGGCTGGCTGGCGTTCGAAGATGCTGACTTAATCCAGCAAAACGATGGCCTGTTCAAAACTGCGCTCGACCGTTACAAATACCCGCATCGGTACGGGTTGGAGGATGGCACCGCGCACCGTGATCGCGGGCTTGCCATTCTGGCCCAATTAGATGCAAGATTGCATGGTCGTCGGTATCTCGCAGGAGTGACGCCCGGCGTTACAGATATAGCGATTTTTCCATTTATCCGCCAATTCGCCGCGACGGACCAAGCGTGGTTCGAGATACAGCCTTTGCCCGAGCTGCATCGCTGGTTTGGGTTGCTTATACAATCAGATTTGTTCGCCAGCATCCTGCACCGCTATCGGCGTTGGCATACGGGTGACGCACCCACAGTTTTCCCGTGATTACTTCATGAGCACCAATTCTTCGGCCATGCTGGGGTGCAACGCTACAGTATCATCAAATGCTTGCTTGGTAAGCCCGGCCTTCACGGCAATTGCTGCGGCCTGTAATATCTCTGCGCTATCTGGTCCAATCAGATGCAAACCAACAACCTTATCGGTCGCGGCATCGACGATCATCTTATACAACGCCCGCTCGTTTCGTCCCGCCAACACGTTCTTCATTGCCCGAAAATCGCTTTTGTAAACCTTGATATCGCCAAGCTTCTCACGCGCTTCGTTTTCGGTCATGCCAACGCCTGCCAGCGGCGGATTGCTGAATACAGCCGTCGGAATTGTCGCATAGTCGATGGTGCGCGGGTTGTTGCCGAAAATGGTATCTGCAAAGGCGTGTCCTTCACGGATGGCGACCGGGGTCAACTGGACACGATTGGTGACGTCGCCGACGGCATAGATGCTCGGCACATTCGACCGGTTGTCGTCACCAACAATGACCGCGCCGTCCTTGTCGAGCGCAACGCCAACTTCTTCGAGACCGAGCCCTTTGGTATGCGGCGTGCGGCCAATTGCCCACATCAGCAGATCGGTTTCCATCATGCCTTGATCGCCGCCATCAATGAGCAAACTCCCGTCCGCTTGCTTGACCGCGCTTTTGAACGAAAAGTTCATCCGGATATCGATGCCCTTTTCGCGGCTCATGCCAACCAGCTTTTCTACGATTTCCTGATCGTAACTGCGCAGCATTTTGTCGCCGCGCGTAACCAAAGTCACGTCAACGCCAAGTTCGTTGAATATCCCGGCAAACTCGTTCGCTATATACCCGGCACCCGCAATCACCACTCGTCTGGGCAATTCGGGTAGTTCGAATACTTCGTTCGACGTGATGCCCAATTCCGCTCCTTGAACATTGGGCACAGAAGGCCAGGCACCAGTTGCGATCAGAATGTATTTTGCAGTAATTTCGCGCCCGGTTTCGAGTGTAACACTCTGCGGGCCGCTAACCGTGGCGCGCTGATGCAGCACTTCGATATTGTTATTCGCCAGCGTTTCGCCATATAGCCCTTCGAGCCGGTCCACTTCAGCCGCAACATTATCGCGCAACGTCGGCCAATCGAACGTTGCTCCCCCGGTGTCCCAGCCAAAGCGCTTTGCATCGGCCAGATCTTCGGCAAAATGCGACCCGTACACCAACAGCTTCTTCGGCACACAGCCGCGGATAACGCAGGTACCACCGACCCGGTATTCCTCCGCAATCGACACGCGCGCGCCGTGCGATGCGTCAATGCGCGAAGCCCGAACCCCGCCCGATCCAGCGCCGATGACGAACAGGTCGTAATCAAATTCTGCCATGATTGTTTCTTTCTGTTGCGACGACGATATGGTTACAGCTTCGGGCTGTTACCAACAGCATTTATCGGCAATAATTATCGGCCGAAGCGATTGAACTTAGCCCTCTCCAAGCGCTGCTTCGATTAACGCCATGGTCGACGGATCGAACCCGGTTGCCCCGTTCTCGCCGATGCTTTTTGCGATATCTTTACCCAGTTCAACCCCGAACTGATCGAATGGATTGATGCCGAGTAACACTGCATTGACGAACGTGCGATGCTCATAAAACGCAATAAGCGCGCCAACGGTCGACGGCGTGACGTCGTCCAGCAATAACGTGGTGGAAGGCCGGTTACCCTCATAGCTCCGCGCCGGGTCATCCGAATTTTTGCCCGCCATCAACGCAGCCCCCTGCGCAAAGCAGTTTACCAGCAACGCTTCATGGTGCGCAGGGTCGAAATCATGTCCTGGCGTCTTGCTGGCAATGAACTCGACCGGGATCATATGGGTGCCTTGATGAAGCAGTTGGAATACCGCATGTTGCGCATCGGTGCCGACCCCACCCCAGGTCACGGGCGAACTGGACCGGCCAAGCTGTTTGCCATCGGCGGTCACCGATTTTCCGTTCGATTCCATTTCTAGTTGCTGCAAATAGTCCGGCAATAGCCGCAGCCGCTCGTCATATGCGAAAACTGCGCGCGTCTGGCAGTGGCGTAGTTGGGCATAATAAAGGTCGGTAAATGCTGCCAGCACCGGCGCATTTTCCAAAGGTGCGTGGCTGCGGAAATGGCGGTCCATTGCCCCTGCCCCCTCCAGCAATTCTTCATACACTGCCCAGCCCAGACCAAGCGCAACCGGAAAGCCGATCGAGCACCATAAAGAGTAACGACCGCCAACGGCTTCGTTAAACGGCAGCACGCGGCTTTCGTCGATGCCCCAGTCAACCGCCTTGGCAGGTGCTGCGGTGAGCGCGACAAGCTGCGCATATGGATCGATAACGCCGCCTTCGCGCATCCACTCCATTGCACTAGCGGCATTCAACAAGGTCTCGGTGGTAGTGAATGTTTTCGAAGCAATCGCGATCAATGTTTTTTGCGGGTCAAACCCGGCAACAGCCTCTGCCAATGCCGCACCGTCGACATTCGATACGACCTTGACGTCATAGCGCGCATTGTCACGGCCCAGCGCGTCGACGAGCAGCTTGGGTCCCAAGGCCGAGCCACCGATGCCGATGTGCAAGATGTGTTTGATATCACCGAGTGCCCCGGCATCGATCGCTTCGATCAACCCCCGCATCCGCGCCTGTAGGCCACGCGCGTTGGCAACGGCTTCGGCACTTCCATTGCCGCGCTCTGCGGTATGTTCGGCGGCACGCGCCTCGGTCGGGTTGACAATCGCCCCGGTAAACAACGCCTCTTTGGCGGCGGTAAGTCCGGCGGCGACTGACACATCCGCAAATGCTCTAAGCGTTTCCGCGTCGAGGTGGGTTTTGGCAAAATCGAACCGGATCCCACTCTGCTCGATCGTCAGATTTGTCACTCGCTCAGGTTCCCCCGCAAAAATCGATTGAAGGGTTCGCGGTGTCTGTTGTTCCAACGCGCTCCAATAGACGCCTACCATATTATTTCCTGTTCTTGTATCGAGGGTGAATCTCTGCGCTGGCCAATAGCGCGGCACCGCATTAGAAGGCCAGCATATCTGTCACCTTTGACATCAAAAAATAGCGAGTATTTGTGATTCCTGTAACCGACCAATCCGATGGCGCACTTTCTTCACCGCAAATGGACGGCAAAGCCCAAAGTACATCTTCGGAATGGCGCGACTACGGCAAGTTTCTGCTTAAACTTGCGTTGTTCGTTTTCATATTGCGCAGCTTCATCGTTTCGCCGTTCAACATTCCATCGGAATCCATGCAACCGCGGCTGCTGATCGGCGACTATCTGCTCGTGGCGAAATGGCCATACGGATACACCAGATACAGCATGCCGTTTTCCCTGCCGTTGATACCGGGGAGGATATTGGCGAGCCAACCCGAACCTGGCGATGTGGTGGTTTTTAAAGCGCCGATGACCGACGGGGTAGACTATATCAAGCGCGCCATCGGCCTGCCTGGCGACGTCATCCAGATGCGCGGCGGTATATTGGAAATCAACGGCGTTGCGGTTAAAAAACATCGTATTGCCGATTTGGTCATTCCGGTAACGCCGAACATGAAAGAGGCAGCCGCTTTGGACGGCACACCGTTTGCCTGCTGGCGTCCAGATTTCGAGGAACGCGCGCAAAATGGTGACACGGTATGTCGTTACCCGCGCTACACTGAAACCCTACCCAATGGCCGCAGCTATCAGATACTCGACCTCGATGACGGTCTGCCGGGCGACGATACCGAGGCCTTTGTTGTCGGCGAAGGTCAAATATTCCTGATGGGCGACAACCGCGACCGTAGCGCCGACAGCCGCTTTCCGGCGGATGGTAAAGCCATCGGCATAGTGCCTCAGGAAAATTTGGTCGGTCGTGCATTCGTGACGGTATTCTCGACCGACGGCTCGGCGCGCTGGCTGCTGCCATGGACATGGTTTTCGGCGGCCCGCTGGGAACGGATCGGACAAGGGTTTTGACCGACAACGGACAGACGGGTTGGTTGGGCCAATTGCTGCCCGCTGCGCCGGTCGATGTTGGGTTATACACCCGCGCTTTGACCCACGGCAGTACAGGGCAACCTGATTATCAACGGCTCGAATTTCTGGGCGACCGAATATTAGGGCTGGTAATAGCAGACATGCTTTATCATCAGTTCAACGATGAGGCCGAAGGTCGGCTTTCTCACCGATTGAATGCGCTAGTTGCGGGCAGCACTTGCGCCGAAATAGCGCGGCAGATCAATATTGCGCCTTACATTCGCTTGGGCAAACAAGCCCGCGATGATGGCGCGCAACAAAGCGACAATGTGTTAGGTGACGTCATGGAAGCGTTGATCGGAGCGCTGTATATCGATCACGGAATTGACGCTGCACGGGCATTGATCGAACGCCTGTGGTCGCCGCTGATCGATACCGCCAACGGCGCACCAAAGCATCCTAAATCCGCTTTGCAGGAATGGTCTGCGGCGAATGGGCGGAGGGTGCCGGAATATATTGTAACGAAAAAAGAAGGACCGCCGCACGCTATGCGATTCGAGGTGACAGTTACTGTGAAGGGCTTCGATCCCGTCAGTGCGGACGCAAACAGCAAACAGGCGGCGGAAACCGCCGCTGCACTGGCTTTTTTGGAAGCGTACGCATGACCAAGAGATGCGGTCACGTTGCGGTAATCGGCGCACCCAATGCTGGCAAATCGACGCTTGTCAACGCGCTCGTCGGGCAAAAAGTGGCGATTGTCAGCCCGAAAGCGCAGACCACGCGGACACGGATGCTGGGCGTGGCGCTGGAGGGCGATACGCAGATCATCTTGGTCGATACGCCTGGAATTTTTGCCGCGCAGCGCCGACTTGACCGGGCGATGGTCGCCGCAGCATGGGACGGCGCGGGCGATGCCGATCTGATCACGCTGATCGTAGATGGCCGTGCAGGCGCGGGGCCGAAGGTCGAGAAAGTCGTTGCAGGACTGAAGGACCGGCCTGAGCGCAAATGGCTGGTGCTCAATAAGGTCGATATATCGGCCAAAGAAAAATTGCTGCTGCTCACCACAAAATTGGCCGAAATGTGTGCTTTCGAGCAAATTTATTATATCAGCGCGGCAACCGGCGACGGCTTGGCCGAATTCAAAACCGCGATTGCCGAAGCGATGCCCGAGGGCGAATGGCATTTCCCCGAAGATCAGGTTTCAGATGCCACCGACCGGTTGATGGCGTCCGAAATTACGCGCGAACAGCTTTACCTGCAATTGCACGAGGAGTTACCCTACGCCAGCGCGGTCGAAACCGAAAAATATACCGAACGCCAGGATGGTTCGGTCGAGATTCACCAGCAAATACTGGTCGCACGCCCGACCCAGCGCGCGATTGTGCTGGGCAAAGGCGGCACACGGATCAAGGCGATTGGCGAGGCGGCGAGGCTCGAATTATCCAAGCTGATGGGGGTAAAGGTGCACCTCTATCTCCACGTTAAGGTCAAGCCCAACTGGGACGAAGACCGTAACGTTTACCGCGATATCGGTTTGGAATGGGTCGAATGAGGATCAGTCTTTAGCTGCGGCCTTCGCTGGCTTTTTCTTTGCAGCAGGCTTTTTCTTGGGTGCCGTTTTCTTCTTCGCCGGTACCTTTTTCTTGCCCTTTGGAGGTCCAAGTGCGGCGCGGGCATCGATAAGCTGTGCGGCTTCCTCAAGCGTCAACTCATCGGGCACAATCGACTTGGGTAGCGTCGCATTGGTTGTTCCATCGGTAACGTATGGACCAAACCGACCTTCCATCAGCTTGATTTCAGCTTCTGATCGGGGATGTGCGCCCAGAACCTTTAACGGTTCACGCGCTGCGCCGCGTCCTCGCCCACCGCCTGCTGCTGCTTCGGCTAGCTTAACAACTGCAGCGTTCATACCGGTTTCAAAAACGTCAGCAGTCGACTGGAGACGCGCATATTTGCCTGCATGGGCTAAATATGGTCCATAACGGCCAATGCTCGCAGTAACCGGCTCACCGCTTTCGGGATGGGTGCCAACGGTGCGCGGCAATGAAAGCAACTTCACCGCCCAATCAAGGCCGAGTTCATCTGCTGCCACATCTTTGGGGATAGAGGCGCGTTTGACGACTTCATCCGTCGTCATTTCAAAATAAGGTCCAAAACGGCCAGATTTCCGGCTTACCTCTGCCCCAGTTTCGGGATGCTGGCCGAGCACTTCTGGTCCAGTGTCGATGGCGTCATTGGCCCCGCCCGGCTGCGCGAATTTGCGTGTGAATTTGCATTCAGGATAATTCGAACAAGCCACAAATGCGCCGAATTTACCGCCGCGTAGAGCAAGCCTGCCCTCGCCGCATTTCGGGCACAACCTTGGATCGCTGCCGTCTTCGCGTTCGGGGAAAAGGTAAGGCGACAGAAACGTATCGAGCTCGGCCGTGATCTCCGAGGGCTTTTGCTCCATCACCTCTGCCGTGATCGGCTTAAAATCACGCCAGAATGCCTCAAGGAATTTCTGCCAATGCGCGCGACCGCCGCTGATTTCGTCGAGCTGATCTTCGAGGCCAGCAGTGTAGTCATAGGCAACGTATCGCTCAAAAAACCGTTCGAGAAAGGCGGTCAATAGTCGCCCCGATTCCTCTGCGAAGAAACGGTTTTTCTCGACCATCACATAGGAACGGTCTTTTAAAACCTGAATTGTTGACGCGTAAGTCGAAGGACGACCTATGCCCAGTTCTTCAAGGCGTTTTACAAGGCTGGCTTCGGAAAAACGTGGCGGTGGTTGGGTAAAATGTTGCATTTTTTCGACATTGTGTTTTGCGGGCAAGTCCCCTGCCACCATCGGCGGTAACAATGCGACGTCATCGCCGTCGGCGTCGTCCAGCCCTTCTTCATAAACTGCCAAGAAGCCGGGAAATTTCATCACCTGCCCGGTTGCGCGGAGCGCGGTCTGGCCGGTGCCATCAACCAAATCAACAGTGGTGCGCTCCAATCGTGCTGACGCCATCTGGCTCGCCATCGCGCGCTTGT
>JANONL010000440.1:0-1527 GCA_031420815.1 Sphingomonadales bacterium
CCGCCTTGAATTTCGAGGACACAATACTCTTTAGAAGCAATTAGATGTCCGCTTTTGGGCAATGCATGCATGTCCCGGAACGCCCACCATTGCCGCGAAAGCCGACGTTCAACTGACCCAGCACCATGCTTTCGCTTGCAATGTTGGATTTCGCATGTCAGCTTGAAAGCGGAATATCGTTAACCGCCCTATCGCTGTCCGGGCTTGCAATCAGCGAATGCGATAGCAGCAACGTAAGGGCCAATCTCTTTTTGCTTCTATGCCGTTTCAGGTGAGACCTTAGTGAGACCTTAGACGCAATTCTGCGAGTTTCAGCGACCTTCGCTAACGCAACCGCGGACGCCACCTCCCCATTTCTGCTAAACAGGGCGGATCAAGACACGCTCCTGCCTGCGAAGAAGCACGGCATCAATCGAAGGTTTTGATTTTCTGGCTCTCGATCACGCTGCCATCGCTATTTTTCAGCACCATGTTGACCGTTTTCGCCGACCAGTCGATGTCGATCTGGCCAAAGTTCGGGACACCCCATAAACCGCCGGTGCGCGTGGGGTCGGGTTCTTTGTCGCCGCCGTCGCCCTTACCGAAGGCGAAGTTCAGTGAGCTTGAGGTGAAGTCCCAAACCGGACGTGACACGCCGGGTATGTTGGCCTTGTAAAATCCGCCTGCATGCCGGTCGCCGGTCAGAAATATCGCGTTATCAACCCCTCTTCCCGCCAGCATAGCGTAAAGCCGCTCGCGTTCCTTTGGAAAATTGTACCAGCTTTCAAAGCCGTGCGCGCTCGTTACCACCTGCGTTGAGGATATAATGAACCGCAGTTCCGCTGGTCTGGCCAGTTCCTGTTCGAGCCACGCCCATTGCGCTTCGCCGAGCACCGACGCTTGCGGATCGGTGCTCGGAATATACCAGCCCAAAGGCGGCGATTGTTCGCGGTAGGGCAGCCGCGCCAGATCCGAACGGAAGAAACGCGCGTCGAGGATGATGAACTGCACCCGTTTGCCTGCCGGCCCGACGACACGGCTTTCATACACGCCGGGGCGGCCTTTTACCTCATCGGAGGCATCCCAATATTGCTCGTACAACTTCTCGGCATGTTCCTTGAACGCGAACGTCCCCCCGGCATCGTTCGCGCCAAAATCATGGTCGTCCCATGTTGTCATCATCGGCACCGATTTGCGAAAGTGCGCAAATTCCTGACGGCTCGACAAACGGCGATAACTGTTGGCGAGCGTCGGGATATCGGCATCCGAAAACGATCCGGTGTCGCCGTAAACATTGTCGCCGATCAGCAAAAATGCGTGCGGTTTTTGCGCGGCGATCACATCCCAGAATTTCATGTCGCGATTTTCGTTGACGCAACTGCCAAAGGCAAAGCGGGTTATGACCGTGTCCGATGGCAGCGAAACGCCAGCAGGTGCCTTCGGCATGTTCGCGGTCAACGCTGCATAATATGGCCTGAGCGCTTCTTGTGCGGTTTTCGGCGCGGCGGCGGGGGTGGCGGACGTAGTCGTGGTGGTGCTGGCACAGCC
>JANONL010000441.1:0-5319 GCA_031420815.1 Sphingomonadales bacterium
CGTGCTGAAATCGTCCGACGATGACATCGGTCGCAATAGCGCCACGACGGGATACTTCGATGGCATCGAGATTAGCGAAACGCGTTTCACAGAAAACGGGTTTACGTGGCACCTGACCCGCTTCACCAACAAGGACACGCCGGAAGGGCCATTATGGATGGTCCCTCATGACGACGAAAACGCAGCTTTCGATGCGATGATAGCTGCGGTCAAAGCACATGGCGGTGTCGGTATTGCGGTCAATTCTGGACCCGGTAGTTTGCGCGGGCAGTCGGGCAATGGTGTTTGCGGCGTCAAGGCGTCGAACGCCTCCAGTTGTGACCCGAACCGAAACTTTGGCCAGAGCACACCCATGTTTACAGGCTCATTTCTAAGTGAGCGTTCCTACGGTTGGCCGATTATTGCGCTCCACACCAACACCCCCGGTTTCTCTGGCGACGGGCAGGGTGGACGCGGGGACATTACGATACTCGACAGAACGTAATATGCGCGGGGGCGAATTGCGGCGCGTGCTAACGGGTATTTGGCGATTAAGCCCAAGCCTGAGATGGCGAACTATGATACTCTTGGTTTAACCGCTTATCTGGCCGCAAACGGACGGCCCGACTCTGCTGCGACGGCATGTGGTAAAGCGATAGCTAACGCTGGCGCACATTTCTGGCACGAGCGGGTCGGGGCCAGCGACGGCTCGATGTCGAACTATCTCGCGCTAACCCGGCCCGATATTGCATATCTCAATGCGGAGAGCCGGGCTGAAACCGATCTTGCAATTGCTGCTAGCCGGCACGGGATCATGATCAATGCCTATCTTCAAGGCTGCACCGCCTCAGGGAACAAGCCAATTCCCTGACCAGTTTTGGCGCATCTCATCCCATTGCCATCGGGCACGGCGATGACCTGAATTGGCGAGATACAAATATTCGATACCGACCACATCGACCCATATCACCGCAAAATTACGTCGAAATTCGGCCAAGTCATCTTCGGTCGGTTGTTTGCCTTCGATTGACGACGGGAGCCCGGATGTCGGTCCTTCCGTGCTGGTGCCCGGCGCATCTCCCGCCATGTAGCAGCGCCGCGCAAAGGTAGTCGATTGTTGCCATGCGAGATCGGCAGTGGCGCTATCGGGATCGATGTGCGCAGTTCCGCCAATTCGAAGCTGCACTTTTTCGTCTACGCTATAAACTAACACAGCTACTTGTGCGCCGTCCTCTAACTCGGCGGTTTTGGTCGAACGCACATCCGTGTGGAAGCGTAGGCGGCGTTGCGCACAATCGGCTTGGCGCAAGATCATAACCCGTTGACGGGGTCGTCCAGCCGCATCGACCGAGGCGACAACCGGAACGTGGCCTGCGCCCTTTCGGTTTTGCACGCCATCTGCCAATATTGCCCAAGCCCTTTCAAAGCTGAGCGCGAGATCATTATAATGAGGCGGCAATCCGGCAGTTTTCATAGGTACGGTGCATAATCGCCTGATGCTTCGTCGAGAACATGCAGTACGCCGTCGGAAATCGCAAAAAATGCACCGTGAAGCGCCAGTTCGCCTGACGCCTCCTTTTGCTTGATGCACGGAAATGTACGCAAATTGGCGAGGCTGACCTTCACCGCCGCCAGTTCCATTGCCCGCTCTGCCGCATCGCCGTGCGTACCATATTCGGCGGCAACCTTGGCCTGGGCATCATCGAGCAGACTGATCCAGTTGGCCACAAACCCGCCTTCGCCGGGTTCCATGCCGACCATCGCCTTGGACAGCGCCGCGTTGCAGCCGCCGCACAGGCCGTGACCCATGACCAAGATTTCCTCGACTTTCAAAAACTGCACTGCGAATTCAAGCGCAGCCGACACGCCGTGCAGACCTGGCGTGGTCTCGAACGGCGGAACCAGAGCGGCAACATTGCGCACAACGAATATTTCACCGGGGCGTGTATCAAATATTTGTGTAGGGTCGACGCGGCTGTCGGAACAGGCGATGACCATCACGCGAGGACTTTGGCCTTCTCCAAGGACTTTCCACCGCTCGCGTTCATTGGCCCATTCATTTGTGCGGAACCTGGCGTAGCCATCGAGCATATCGGAAAATAATGTCATGGCGGTCTCATATCATCGATTTTCAGGGTGGCAAGATTGCAGTCATAAGCCTATTTGGGCGGCATGAATGCTCCCATCCTTCCGCTAGAACGCGTACCCCGTGAGCGCAAACCTGACTGGATTCGCGTAAAAGCGCCGGGTGGTGCCGGTTTCAACGAGACCCGCCGGTTGATGCGCGACCTCAATCTCAATACAGTGTGTGAAGAGGCGGCGTGTCCGAATATCGGCGAATGCTGGACCAAGAAGCACGCGACGGTGATGATATTGGGCGACGTCTGCACGCGGGCATGTGCCTTCTGCAACGTCAAAACGGGCATGCCAAAGGCGGTCGATCCGCTCGAACCAGAGCATGTGGCGATTGCCGCTGCCAAAATGGGGCTGGAGCATATCGTTATTACATCGGTCGACCGTGATGACCTGCCCGACGGCGGTGCAAGCCAGTTTGTGAAGGTGATCGAGGCGCTGCGCCGCAATACGCCGAATACGACGATAGAAATCCTGACCCCGGATTTCCGCAACAAGGCGAATGCGGCCATCGAGGCCATCGTTACAGCGCGGCCAGACGTGTATAACCATAATCTGGAAACAGTGCCGCGCCTTTATCCAACCATCCGTCCCGGTGCGCGTTATTACGCGTCGCTGCGCTTGCTCGAAACCGTGAAGCGTCACGATCCGTCGATCTTCACCAAATCGGGCGTGATGATGGGTCTTGGCGAAGATCGGATGGAAGTGCATCAGGTGATGGACGATATGCGCAGCGCCGACATCGATTTTCTGACGATGGGCCAATATCTGCAACCCACGCCAAAACACGCCAAGGTGATGGATTTCGTTACCCCGCAGGCTTTCGATGCCTACGCCGCAATCGCCCGCGCCAAGGGCTTTTTGCTGGTCGCATCGAGCCCGCTGACCCGTTCAAGCTATCATGCGGGCGACGACTTTGCGAAAATGCGCGACGCCCGCGCTGCGCAATTGGCCAAGGCTGGCTAGGCACGGGGCAGGGGCATGCCGCATCATCACGAACGCCGATCTTTGCCGCATAGCGCGGCGCAAATGTACGACCTTGTGGCCGATGTACGGCGCTATGCCGAATTTTTGCCGTGGGTGAGCGCGATCCGCGTGCGGCAGGATGAAAGTACCGAGATGCTGGCCGACATGGTCGTCGGTTTCAAATCGTTGCGCGAAACATTTTCATCGCGGGTCGTGAAGACGCCGAAATCGTCGATTGTGGTCGATTATCTCGATGGCCCGATGAAGCATTTGCATAATCAATGGCTGTTCGAAGACATGGTCGGCGGCGGCTCTATCGTCGATTTCACTGTCGATTTCTCGTTCCGCAACCGCGTGTTCGAGGTACTGGCCGGGCAGTTTTTCGATTCCGCACTACGCAAGATGACGTCGGCCTTTGTCGAACGGGCCGACGCGCTTTATGGCGTTGAAGGCAGCAACAATTCCAAAGCATAAAGCGTTGCGATAGCGCGAATTTCATCGCGACTTTTGTCCGAACCGAAATCCTTACGATCTGCGATCATATCTTCGGTATCTTTGCCCCTTTCAGCGACCGCAAAAACCACAGTACCGACGGGCTTTTTCTCGGTTCCGCCATCGGGACCGGCAACGCCGCTAATCGCAACCGCAATATCCGCGCCGCTTTTTTTGAGGGCGCCGAGCGCCATCGACCATGCGACGGCAACCGATACTGCGCCAAAAGTATCGAGAATATCCTCGTTTACGCCCAGCATCTTGATCTTGGCGTCATTGGAATAAGTGACGAAGCCGCTGCCGAAGACCGCGCTGCTACCTGGAATTTCGGTCAGCGCAGCAGCCACAAGTCCACCGGTGCAGCTTTCAGCCAAGGCAATCGTTCGTCCGGCCGCGGTGTTTTCGACAACGACGCGCTCGGCTAGTTTGGCAATTTTTGTTGGGAGAACCGACTTCATCATCGTGACTTTTCGAATGTAGCAAAGGCTTGCGCCGCTATACCCTCACCGCGCCCGGTAAAGCCAAGCATTTCGGTGGTGGTCGCTTTTACCGATATCCGGTCCGTGTTAGTCCCCATAATTTCAGCCAGACGCGCGCGCATTGCGGCTTTATGCGGACCGATTTTTGGTGCCTCGCAAATGATGGTGACATCGGCATTTGCCAATGCATACCCCATATCCAGCGCCAGCTTTATTGCATGCGCAAGAAAACGGTCGGACGACGCCCCGCGCCACTGCGTATCGGAAGGCGGGAAATGGTCGCCGATATCGCCAAGCGCCAGAGCCCCCAATATGGCATCGGTCAGCGCATGAATGGCGACGTCCGCGTCGCTATGACCCGACAGGCCTTTGTGATGGGGAATCATTACGCCGCACAACCACAATTCCTCACCCTCGACCAGCCGGTGGACGTCGAAGCCTGATCCGCTGCGCACCGATGGCATATCGTGATATCTTTCAAAATCTTCAGGAAAAGTGAACTTCGCGAGCCGTTCGTCTCCCGCCACAATGCGCACCTCGTGGCCGTCGGCCATAACCATCCGCGCATCGTCGCTAGGTTCGTCGCCGCTCCAATTTTCATGCGCAGCAATGATGACGTCAAAGTGGAAAGCTTGCGGCGTCTGAATACGCCACAGTCCATCGCGTTCGACTGTGCTCGATAACATGCCAATACCGCGCGCAAGGCTGTCTACAACGGGAAGGGCGGGGACCGCACCCGACACGTCGTTTAGCGCCTCCAGCAAATTATCGATCACGGCCGTAGAAAGAAAAGGCCGCGCAGCATCGTGGATCAGCACCCGCTTTGCCCCGCCATCTGAAACAATTGCCGACAACCCGCGCTGAACGCTCTCGCGCCGTGTGATGCCCCCGGTGACCAAGTGCGGCGCGGGGAGGCCCTTGAGGCTTTCAAGCGCCAAGCTGTCCTGACCCTCGCCAATGACAACATATACGGCCGATATGTCGGGATGCGCCGAAAGCGCCGCATAGCTATGCCGCAACACGGGCTGCCCGCGAACATGCCGATATTGCTTCGGCAATTCCCCGCCAACGCGGCTACCGGAGCCGGCGGCAACGATTAATGCGACGATGCGATCCGTAGAATCCATCGCCGCGCTTTAGCTAGTGCGCTCTTGCCCGCCAAGCCGAAAGCGCGTACTCGCCTGCCTAAATTTTAGGCAAATATATATAATGCATCTCAAACCTATCCAGATCGGTCCGATTCAGATCGCGTGCCCGGTGATATTGGCAC
>JANONL010000442.1:0-5163 GCA_031420815.1 Sphingomonadales bacterium
GCTTTGAACGCCAGCGCCTGCACCCGCCAAGGCTTGAACACCTGATGATCATAGCCCGCGCCCTCTGCATGGATATGGACGCCGTGGCACAGTTTGCCGACATGTTTGTGGAATGTCGGTTCAAACCAGATTTCGCGCAAAGCGCAGCCATTTAGCCATAATGGCGCAAAGGCGTGCATTTCAGCGATCACTGCGCGCGCATCAATATCGGGAGCGCCGAATATCTCAAGCGGGCGCGTGGTGCCCCTGCCCTCGGATAGCGTCGCACCTTCGAGTATTACCGTGCCGCCATAAGCGCGCGCCATGTTGATGTTGGGCGCGTTGGGGCTGGGGTTGATCCAGATGCGGTCGGTTGGCCAGCCAAAACCGGGGGCTGCATCGGGTTGATAGCCTTCCATCGCAATGACGCGGTAGTCGACGTCGATTTTGTAATGGTCGATGAACCACTGACCAAGTTCACCCAAGGTCATCCCGTGCCGCATCGGCATCGGGCCGGCACCGACAAAACTTTCCCATCCCGGCAGCAAGGTCAGGCCTTCAACCGGGCGTCCTGCGGGATTGGGCCGGTCAAGCACCCAAACCGTTTTCCCGTGCTCGGCCGCCGCCTCCAACATGTAAAGCAGCGTCGTGATAAAAGTATAAATCCGGCAGCCGAGGTCCTGCATATCGATCAGGATGACATCGAATGTCCCCATCGACTGGCCGGTCGGGCGACGGACTTCGCCGTAGAGGCTGAACACCGGAATGCCGAGCACGGGATCGGTGAAGTCGGGCGACTCCATCATGTTGTCCTGCTTGTCACCGCGCAGCCCGTGCTGCGGGCCGAACGCAGCGGTAATGTTAATGCCGTCCAGCGCCGCCAGAGCATCGAGCGAATGGGTCAGGTCAGCGGTTACCGAGGCCGGGTGCGCCAATAACGCAATACGCTTGCCCTTCAAAGGCGCGCGCAGTTCAGGTTCTGTGAGGAGACGATCAATACCGAATTTCATGCCCCGCTTGGTGCCTTCAGTTGGAGCGCAAAGCAATCCTTATGATGGAAATCAGGCTTTCCGGGCGGGTGTGCGAGTGCCCAATAGGATTTTGCGCCGTAGGTTTCTTCTATGATGGCGGACAGGCCGAGATTGATCGCTCCATCTCGATACCTTTCGGGCAAGACCAATTCTGCATTCAAGGTAACAAAAGACCCTCTGATATCGATGCCGACCATGGGGGGAACAGTCGCTATTTCCAACATTCCCTTTCGGTAACCAGAAAAACTGTACGCGGCCCATTGGGAAGATGGTGAGAAATTATACTCTAAATACTCACCGCCTTTAGGTTTTCGAACAAAAAGCTCGAAGCAGGTTGTTTGCCAAAGGCCATCTACCCGGCTGCTAGATCCGATCTGTGGCAATTTCACTTTTGAAATATCGCCCATAATAGTAAAACTCAGCGCAAGGTTTGATTCCGTCCGTTGATGGATTTCAACGTCAATCTTTTTTAGGGAACGGCAGGCTGAAGCAGGATGCAGATACAGTGAGACCCCATCCCCCTCTTCCGTTCGCCCTGAGCTTGTCGAAGGGTTGTTCTTTTTCTTGGCCAACGCTGAAATATCAGCCCAATCACCCCTAATTAACGCCATTTTTTTCGCACGGCTCCACCCCTTGATCTGCCGTTCCGCTGAAAGCGCTTCGTAGCGGGTGGCAAATTCCTGGCTCCAAACCAACGTTACCGGTGCATGATCCTTTGTAAATCCGGGGATAGTGCCCGAAACATGCTGATTGATGCGGTTCTCGAAGTCATCGGTATGTCCGGTGTAATAATATCCACTGCGGCAATGCAGCATATATGCCCAGAACGTCATTCAAACCTCATAGTAGAAAGAACAAGGCTTCGACAAGCTCAGCCCGAACGGGGTTGGGATATGAAAAAACGGTGTTAGCGAAATGCACATCGGTATTTGGATTCCACTTCCCACTCCCCCGTTCGCCCTGAGCTTGTCGAAGGGCTGTCCTTCCTTTTCGTCAACACCGGCACGCCTTGCCAATCACCCCTAATTAACGCCATTTTCTTGGCGCGGCGCCAGCCTTTGATCTGTCGCTCGGCAGCGAGCGCCTCATATCTGGTGGCAAATTCCTGGCTCCACACCAAAAATACCAGCGTCATTCAAGCCTCATAGGAGAAAGGACAAGGCTTCGACAAGCTCAGCCCGAACGGGGTTGGACAAAAGCTTGCTCAAATGAGTTTGCGGCGGTCGATCGCTATTTGGATTTCGCTGTTTCCCATGCTAGGCGCGACCGCGTTATGACCGCTTACAAATCCGATCTCCTCCGCCTGCTCGATCTGCGCGGCTATATCCATCAGGCTACCGATGCCGCAGCGCTTGACGCGTTGGCAACAAAGGAGATTGTGCCCGGCTATATCGGCTTTGACGCAACCGCGCCATCGCTTCATGTCGGTAGCCTCGTGCAAATCATGCTGTTGCGCCGGATGCAGCAGGCTGGGCATAAACCGATTGTCCTGATGGGCGGCGGTACCAGCAAGATCGGCGACCCGAGCTTCAAGGACGAAGCGCGTATGATGCTCACCACCGATTTGATTGGCGACAACATTGCGTCGATCAAGCGGATATTTGAGCGGTTTTTGACCTTTGGCGACGGCCCGACCGATGCGGTTATGCTCGATAATGCCGAATGGCTCGATGCTTTGGAATATATCCCGTTCCTGCGCGATGTCGGCCAGCATTTCTCGATCAACCGGATGCTGAGCTTTGATTCGGTGAAATTGCGTCTCGACCGCGAACAATCGCTATCATTCCTCGAATTCAACTATATGATTTTGCAGGCTTATGACTTCATGGAGCTGTCGCGCCGTGCGGGTTGCCGGTTGCAAATGGGCGGGTCGGATCAATGGGGCAATATCGTCAACGGTATCGAGTTGGCGCGCCGGATGGACGGTACCGAGGTTTTCGGGGTTACCACACCGCTGATCACCACTGCCGATGGCGGCAAGATGGGCAAGACAGTTTCGGGCGCGGTTTGGTTGCATGAGGACCAACTGCCCGCTTATGATTATTGGCAGTTCTGGCGCAACACCGACGACCGCGATGTCGGCCGGTTTTTACGGTTGTTCACCGATGTGCCGCTCGATGAAATTGCCCAGCTTGAAGCGCTTGAGGGTTCGGAGATCAACGCCGCCAAAATCGCGCTGGCCAATGCTGCAACCGAAATGTGTCGCGGGGCGGAGGCCGCGAGCGCTGCTGCCGAAACCGCGCGCAAAACCTTTGAAGATGGGAGCGCCGGAGAGGATTTGCCCGTTGCGGTTGTCCAGGGTGAAACGTCGCTGATAGACGCGCTGGTCGCGCTCGATTTTGTCGCGTCCAAAAAGGAGGCAAGGCGAATGATTCAAGGCGGTGGTGCACGGGTAAACGGCGACGTCATATCGGACGAAAATATGACGATATCGCCTGACACAGCGGCGGTTAAAATCTCTGCGGGCAAGAAAAAACACGGACTTCTGCAGTTTTCTTGAGGATTTTGCGGTAAAGATTTGAACCTCAAGATTTTACCAATTATTTGTAACTTCCTGTCATATTGGTGATCTCGAAAATAAAAAGAGGTCGCTCGTTATGGGGCAAGGTGCACCAAATAATAACAATGACGTTGATTTACGCCGCGCAGCGCGCCACCGCGCCGATCATAAAGTCATCGCCGAAAGCAAAGCACACGGCGACAAAACGATCCACATCGTCAATATTTCCGCGCATGGATTCATGATCGACGACAACCCGGTCTATGAGCGCGGTGACCGTGTGGAGCTTCGCTTGCCGGCGATTGGCCGCCTTGAGGCACTGGTGATCTGGACCGTCGAACAACGTGCCGGTTTTCAGTTTGAACGGGTGGTGCGATTGCCCGACTTTCTATCGCTTTTAGATCATATTAGCCCGCGATTGCGCTAACCGCCGCGAAGCGTCGCAATTCCGGCGTCGCGCTCGAACAGGTAAAGCGCCACTCTGGCGGCCTCGCCCCGCGACCCGGCGAGACCACCATCCCGGTCCAGCAATAAACGTGCATCGTCTGCGGCAACGCCGATAAGCTGGCTTACCTGTTCGGGGGTAGCGACCCGGAACGGGCTTTCGCCTGACTGGCGGACCCCGAGCATTTCGCCTGCACCACGAAGTTTCAAATCTTCCTCGGCTATGCGGAAACCGTCGTTGGTTTCGCGCATCAAGGCGAGACGCGCGCGCGCCGTTTCCCCGATTTGTGGGCTGCGCACCAACAGACAGACAGATTTTTCCGCCCCCCGGCCAACACGCCCGCGTAACTGGTGTAATTGCGCCAGCCCGAAGCGGTCGGCGGCCTCGACGATCATCAGGCTGGCGTTGGGAACGTCTACCCCGACTTCGATCACAGTCGTCGCCACCAGCAGTCGGGTTTCGCCGCTGATAAAGCGCTCCATCACTGCATCTTTCTCCGGCCCACGCATCCGCCCGTGCACCACCGCGACCTGATCGCCAAATCGCAGCTTCAGCTGCGCGGCGCGCTGTTCTGCGGCGGCGAGATCGCTGTTATCGCTTTCCTCGACCAGCGGGCAGACCCAAAACGCCTGTTTGCCCGAAGACAGATGGCGTCCGACACCGTCGATTATCTCGGGCAACCTCTCCTGCGAAATAACGCGTGTTTCGACCGGCGTCCGCCCCGGTGGCAGTTCGTCGAGTTGCGACGAGTCCATCTCGCCATAAGCCGCGAGCGCCAGACTGCGCGGAATCGGCGTTGCCGTCATCACCAGCAGATGCGGCACACCCCGTCCTTTACGCGACAGCATCAGCCGCTGCGAAACACCGAACCGGTGTTGCTCATCGATCACCGCGACGGCGAGCGCCTTATACGTTACCGCTTCCTGAAAAATCGCGTGGGTACCGACCAGAATGTGGATCGATCCATCGGCCAGCCCCATCAAGGTCGCCTCGCGCATTTTGCCCTTGTCACGGCCGGTCAGGATCGCGACATTTATCGGCAGGCCCGACAACAACTTTTGCAGCGAGGCAAAATGCTGCCGCGCAAGAATTTCGGTAGGGGCGAGCAATGCGCCCTGCATCCCCGATTCAACCGCGCGGAGCAGCGCCATCACCGCGACCATCGTCTTGCCCGAACCAACATCGCCTTGCAGCAAGCGCAGCATCGG
>JANONL010000443.1:0-3886 GCA_031420815.1 Sphingomonadales bacterium
TGCAGATGTTCACCTTGTGGGATGCCGGGCGGATTGTTGCTTTGATGCCGATCACGTCACAGCCGCAATATGGCCGTTGGCCGGTGCCGCATGTGCAGAACTGGCTGCACCATAACGCGTTCCTCGGGGCGCCATTGGTCAGGGCGGGATATGAGCGGGCTTTTTGGGCGGCGTTGCTGGCGTTGCTCGATGCGCAGCCGGGGCAGGCACTGTTTGCGCATTTCAATTGTCTGGCGGTCGGTGGGCCACTGGCCGTCGCGCTCGACGAGGTTTGCCGTGACCACGACCGCCGCTGCGCACTGGTCCACCGTGAGGAACGCGCGTTGCTGACCGGTGACGTAACGCCAGAAGCCTATTTCGAAGCAGCGGTGCGCGGCAAAAAGCGCAAGGAATTGCGGCGACAGAAGAACCGGCTGGCCGAGGAGGGCGCGCTCAGCTTTGTGCGGCATTTGGATGACACTGACCTTGCCGAATGGACGACCGAGTTTCTTACACTCGAACGGGCCGGGTGGAAGGGCGATAATGGTTCGGCGCTCGATTGCTTGCCGCAAACCCGCAACTTGTTTGCCGATGCGCTGATTGGGGCTTCGGCGCAGCACAAGCTTGAACGGCTCGAACTAAGGCTCGACGGCAAGCCGCTGGCGATGCTGGTCAATTTCTTGTGCAGGCCGGGTAGTTTCTCGTTCAAAACTACATTCGATGAGGAATATGCCCGGTTTTCGCCGGGCGTCCTGCTCCAGATCGAAAACTTGGCGCTTTTGAACCGTGAGGACACGCTTTGGTGTGATAGCTGTGCCGCGCAAGGGCACCCGATGATCGATAGCCTGTGGACCGGTCGGCGCACAATTGGTCGCTATTCGGTAGCCATCGGCGGTGCGGGAAGGCGGGCAATTTTTGCTGCGCTTTCAAAAGCGGAACAAGCGCGTAGCGCTTTACGCAAATCATCCGCGATGCTCCAGGACGAAGGAAACGACGCATGACTGCCGTTTTTGATTCCACCAACCGGTTGGCTTTTGTCGCGAATTATCCTGAAACACCGCACAAGCTTACCCATCTGCTGGGTGACCATCCGCTGTTGACGATAGAGGCATTGGCGCAGTTGGGTGAAAAATTGCCATCCGCGTTGGTCGAATACAACAAGGGTGACCTGCCCGTCGGCATCGATCCAGCTTTGGTGCCTGCCAACGGTATGACCATCGGCGACACCATCCGCCAGGTCGAAACAAGCGGCAGTTGGGCTGTGCTCAAAAATATCGAGCAAAGTCCCGAGTACAACGCGCTGTTGCTGGGGTTGCTCGGCGAACTCAAACCGCATATCGAGGAAAAAACTGGCCGCATGCTAAGGCCGCAGGGCTATATCTTCGTGTCGAGCCCGGATGCGGTGACGCCGTATCATTTCGACCCCGAACACAATATCCTGCTGCAACTGCGCGGATCGAAAGTGATGACCCAATTTCCGGCAGGCGACGCGCGTTATGCCCCGGACCAGACGCACGAGGGGTATCACACCGGCGGCCACCGCAATCTGGTTTGGCGCGACGAGCTGGCGGCGGGCGGCACACCGTGGCCGCTCTCGTCCGGAGAAGCATTGTTTGTCCCCGTCATGGCCCCGCATCATGTGAAAAACGGGGCAACGGTTTCAATTTCGCTGTCGATCACTTGGCGATCCGACTGGAGTTTTGCCGAAGCCGACGCGCGGGCATTCAACGGCGTTTTACGCAAATTCGGGATGCGACCCAAGGCACCAGCGCGTTTCCCCGCGAAGAACATGACCAAAGCATATGCCTGGCGAATAATACGAAAAATTATCGGTAGCGCCTAGAACCGCTTCCTGAAACTCAGCTCGAACACCCGGCCGCGCGGGTCGATCAGGCCGGGTTGATAGCCCAAGGGAACCAACCCGTTTTCGTCACGCACATCAAGAATATCATTGAGCACGTTATTGACGCGCAAAGTGATACGGCTGCCTTTCAGGAAGGGCAGGCTTTTGGTCAGCGTGCCTCGCTGGTCGAGGTTGACGAAAAGAAACGCGCTGAGCGTGGTCAGGTCGCTAAAGCGCAGGTCGCTGCTGCCAAGGAGCGCGCTACCGTTGACGGTGGTGCCGCTGCGGTAATTGCCCTGCAGCCGGAAACCCAGTCCTTTGTGGAAGACCCCGCCTGACAATTCGATCTCGTGCCGCGCGGCACCGCCATTGCTGTTTGTGGCGGAACCACCGAGCAGATCCAGCACCGGCACACCCGGTCCGATCAGGATTTCCTCCTGTATCCGGTAAGTGTGATAAAGCGCCAGTTGCCAGCGGCTCGCCATGCCTCCACCGCCAGGGCCAAAGCCGCCACCGCCAAGGCGCGGACCACCGCCACCGCGTCCGCCGCGAGCACCACCGCCGGGTCCACGGGGCAAGCCGCCCCTATCGGCACTGGGGCCTGCACCTTCACGGCCCTGCGGTTGGGGGCCGATGCCTCCCGACATGTTAAAGCCCCAGCGAATACGCTGCGATTGCTCGCGGCCGAAATTGACCGGGCGTTGGTCGATGCTGACCAATCGTCCGCTTGCATCGCGCACAACGCGGCCTGGAAACGCGGCCTCGATCTCCGGCGTGAGCAGTGGAAACGAAGCTGTCGTATTCCGGCTGTCGTTCCGGAAATACTCGGCCTGCAGGCCAAGGCCCTCGATCTTCGAGGGTGACCAGTTGACGCCCAGTTTCAGGTCGCGGCGCTTTTCCCCGACCAGCGCAGCGTTGCCACCTGTCGTGACGCTGACAAACAAGCTTTCGGCGCGTGTGAAGTCGTAGGTCGCGACATTGGGGGTTACCAGCAACGGGTTGCCCAGCTGACCAATGCCCGGCGCGTTTTCGTCACCGATAATCGATGCCTGAAAGCTTAGGTCTTTGTGCGGTGACCACCGCAGGCCCGCACCATATTCGACCAGACGTCCAAAGTCCGACAACTCGCTGAATCCGATATTGCCGTTGACCGCGAACTCACCGATCTTGCTGCCAAGGCCGGACTCGCGTTCGGTCAGCGGAACGTCGAGGTTTACCGAATGGTTGATTATGTTGCGGCGCAGGCTGGCAATGCTGACTACGCCTGATCGTGTTGCCTCGCTATCGAGCATTTGCCTGGTGACGCCTGACGCGAAGTTGATCGCTACGTCACCCGCAGGCAAACGGAAAAGCGATCCCGACAGGGTGCTGCGGACATTGGCGGTTTGTGACAGGCTCGCCGACAAGTCGGGTGCGAGGAACAACAGGTCGCTACCGAACGCTTCAACAAACGGGTTCGTGGTGCCGTTCAGCACTGCGGCTCGCAAGCTAGCGAAATCGACGTTACGCGTTGAAACGGTCTCGCTGTCAATCCGCGCATAATCGCCAGTGACCGCCCAGCGCCATCCTGCAAGCGCGCTGTTAAAGGACGCGCCAAATTGACTGGTGTGGACTTCGCTCTCGCGTTCTAGCGCGCGGGGTGTGTTGAAATAACGGCTGATCGTCACGTCTTGGGCAAAGGGCGAGAACGGACTGCTCGCCGGTAGAGCGAAGCTGGCACCAGCCAAGCCCTGCAAGGAAGCGCTGCCTTGTAACTGAAAATTGGCGTTCAGCGACAACGAGCTTTGGGGCGATAGCGACTTACTCCAGGTGGTGTTGATTTCGAACCGGTCGGTATTGGGAATCAACGTGCGGAACCGACCGGTATCGCCATCGTTCAGGCTGTTCGCGTTACCTGAAAATTGCGCCAGCGTCGGGTTGCTACCGTTCGGGATACCGGCCTGCGTCACTACGCTTCCAGCTAGTGCGCTAAGTGCCGGGTCTATTTCGCCGCCCAAACCTAATCCGGTGACATTGCCGTCCAATGCCAGCACCGATCCGCTGCTGGTTATGATATCGCGCTCG
>JANONL010000444.1:0-6413 GCA_031420815.1 Sphingomonadales bacterium
GCCGATTATGAACGCGCGCATCAGGGACCTTTCCTTAACGCATTCCCCGACCGTGTCGGCGGCAACCACAAATGCCGGATCGGCGAAAGCACTTATGTAGCTTCGACCGGTTGGCCAAGCCTTAACGCCACGCATCTGGGCGACGACTGGATCGGCATTCCGGCAACGGGTAAACGCATTACTCAGCGGATCATGGATTTCTGGCGACGTGAGGATGATATGCTTGTCGAAAACTGGGTGTTCATCGACATGGTCGATTTGATCGGCCAATTCGGCATTGACCTGCTGCCGGGCCACAAGAGGGAACCAACATGATCCGCGCTCAAGAATTCACCCAAGCCAGGCGCTTTGGAGCGCTCGCCTTTTTGCTGGTTGGCTATTTCTTCTATGCTTGGTCATGGAATACCGTCGATATATTACGCCCTTATATCAAGGAAAGCCTTGGCCTCACCGATTTTGAGGCGGGGTCGGCCTATACATTACAATCGGCCGGCGCGATTCTTGGCGCGGTCGTCATGGGGCAAGTCGCTGACAAGATCGGTAGACGCAACGCACTGGTGATTTCGATGATCGGCTACGGCCTCGGCTTGCTCGGCGCATTGGCTGTCGCCGATTATACCGGGTTGATGATCCAGCGGATCGTGCTTGGCTTTTTCATGGGTTCGATGTTCCCGATTGCGGTTGGCATTTACTCTGGATTGTTTGCACGCGATGTGCGCGGTGTTATCGCCGGAATTGTGTTCATGATCTACAATATTGCGGTTGCCTCCCTGGGCTTTATGTCCGCCGCAGCGTTCAAGGCTGGTTATGACTGGAAGATATTGCTGTGGGCTGGCGGCGTGCCAGTCGCAATTGCGTTGTTCGCTTTTCTGGTCATCCCCGATGACCGTCATTTTATCCCGATGGACGGTGCCAGCGACGACGAAGCGGTGGCAAAATCGAAGCTGCCGATTACTGAATTGTTCAAGCCCGGCGTCGCCAAACAAACGATTTTGTTGGCAACGATGACGGGTCTGAATTTCTTCGCGTATCAAGCGTTCACCGGTTGGGCATCGACATACCTGAAAGAAGATCGCGCAATACCGGACACGGTCGTCGGAGATGTACTCGGCTGGCAGTTCATCGGCGCGGCTGTCGGCGGGCTGGTGTGGGGCTATATTAGCGATCGTTTCGGCCGTCGCAACGCTGCCTGGGGTTTTGTTGCCGCTGCGGCGATTATACCGGTCTATCTTTTTGTGCCGATGTCAATTGGCTTGCTTGAACTGACCGGCTTCACTTATGGTGTGATGTTGTCGTGTAGTGCTAGTTGGGGCCCGTGGCTTTCGGAACTGTACCCGCCGCATCTGCGCTCGACCGCCGCGTCCATTTTCAATTGGGGCCGCATCATCAGCATGACCGCACCGCTCATCACCGCACCACTGGCCGATGCTTTTGGCCGCGCACCCGTAATGAGCCTTGCATCAATTAGCTTTTTGGCGGCCGCAGTTATTTGGCTTAGGTTGCCAGAAACGGTAATTAAGCGGGTTTAACGGTGGGAGTGACACAAGCACGTTCTTGCGATTTGCAAGCCCATGCATTGAGTGGCATTGTGCGCTTCCTGTTTTTGTCCAATCCCAGCTGAATGTCCTTGTAGTTTTCTAGGCTAGGCGAATGTCGAGGTGTCCAGCAACAACCGGGAGAGGTTGCCATGAACCGATCAAGCCAGTCGCCTGCTTCCGAAATCGGCAGCACCACCGAGCAACTCCAAAATATGTCGAGAAGGCGAGCCTTGGGAGGGCTTGGTTTTGCGCTGGCGACCACATCCTTCGCCGCACCGGCGCTGTCTCAAATGCAGGAAGAGCGGGAGGACGGGAAGGCGCTTCGACATGCGTCCAATAAGCGTCTTGTCGCAAAATTTTTGGAGTCAATGGCGTCGTCCGATACAATGGCTGCGCTCCGCTAATATTGCCATGCTGATTGCCGCTTTGAGGTTTTCCATCCCTTTAACACGCTGGTAGGCGTGGAGGCCGCTGACACAGGTTTCTGGAAGCCGCTGAAAGCGTCGTTTCCCAACCATGAACACCGGGTCGCCTACACCATCGTAGGCGAGTATGAAGGGCGGAAATGGTCAGTACTTGGGGCAGATGGGTAGAGCGCTAGGCTTTACTCCAGTCATCAATAGTGACCAATTTGTCACTATTCCAAGCGCATTGCATTCGCAGTCAAATCTGACTTGCATTCGAAGTCTTTTTAGCAGTATTACGGTCGAAAATCAGGTAATATGCCTAAACAGGGGAAACCACCGTGAGACTGCTGCGAAATAATTCACTCGTAACCGCCGCACCGATTTTTGTAGCGCTCGTTGCAGCACCTGCCTTTGCACAGGAAGCGCCCGCCGACGAAGCCGGTATCGAAGAAATCATCGTAACCGCACAGCGCCGCGAAGAAAATTTGCAGAACGTGCCGATTTCGGTTTCGGCGTTCAGCGGCGAGCAGTTGAAGGCGCAGGGCACAACCGACATTTCGCGGCTTGAAAATATCGTGCCCGGATTTCAATTCGGTCGTTCTGGCCCCGATGCACGTCCTGCCATTCGCGGCGTGCGCACCGAAAATGTCGGCGTCAACGGCGACACGACAATCGGCTTTTTTATCGACGGTGTTTATCAGTCACGCTCGCAGCAAGCGACGCTTTCGTTTGTCGATATCGAGCGCGTTGAAATCCAGCGTGGGCCGCAGGGCACGCTTTATGGACGCAACACGTTTGGCGGCAACATCGCGATCAGCACTGCCAAGCCAAGCTTCGACGAATATAAGGGCGGACTTGACCTGACGATTGGCGAAAACGGCCGGTTCCGCACCGAAGGCTTCGTCAATGCGCCGCTCAGCGAGACAGTTGCGCTGCGCCTTGCGGGCTCCTTCGAGGAATCGGACGGCTATGTGAAAAATGTCAATCCGCTGGGTAATAATCTGTTTGACGACAAGAATCGTTATTTGCGCGGTTCGCTGTTGCTTCAGCCGAGTGAGGCATTCAGTGCGCTGCTGAAATTCGATTATTCGAACCAAGGCGGGGCAGGCGGCGCGGCGTTCGGATATAAGCTGCGCGGCAGCTATTTCTATACACCAACCAATGCGCAGCTTTATAATGGCACGGTGATTACACTGAACACGCGCGGCGGGAACCGTGACGGCGTGGTCGATGCGCCGTTGACGATTGATGCCGGCGTGCCGATATTTGCGGCGGGCGATCCCTACCGGATTGATACCGATCAACCCACCGTCCTCGACCTGCGAAACTATGGATATTCCGCCAATCTGGCTTATGATTTCGGCAGTGTGACGTTGCGGTCGATCACCGGCTACACCGATTTTAAGGTCAGGCGTTCGGCTGACTCAGATTTCTCGGGCAATACTGTCGCGGTTGACCAAGTAACGACGACGGCCAAGACATTCAGCCAGGAGTTGCAACTCGTCTCTGATGCCTCGGGACCACTGACCTACGTTCTGGGTGCATATTACTTCAAGGATAAACTGCGCAACACCCTCATCAATCAGCAAAGCCCGCTGGTGATCCGCAACGTGCTACCGAACATTACCGGTGCTAATTTCCGAGGCGGCTTCTTCGATGAGCAGCGCGCTGAAACCGAATCGATGGCGGCCTATGCGCAGGCAAGCTATGCCTTCACGGAAAAGCTGAAGTTCACTGCTGGCGTCCGTTATACGCGGGATAAAAAGGATTTTGCCTTCGCCAACGAACGTTCAGTCGTTCCGCTGACCGGCACAACGCCCCCGGGGACCGATGGCACCTTCATCCGGCTCAATATGCCTTCCATTCCGGACTCGGCGTTTGGCGTGAAGGGTGCGCCGACAAATTGCACCTATCTCGCATCGGGAACCACTCCGGCACCGCGTCCCGGGTTTAAATGCCTTGCCGCCAATCCCCTACTGCTGACGGGGGCCACCTATGATACGGCGACGTTCAAGAAGCTGACATGGCGGGCTGGCCTCGATTATCAGGCGACCGACGACAACCTGCTTTATGCTTCGGTCTCAACGGGCTTTCGCTCGGGTGGTTTCAACTCGGGGCAGAGCCAGGCCGCCCTGCAACCAACCTTCAAACCTGAAAAGGTGCTTGCGTTCGAGATCGGATCGAAGAACCGCTTTGCCGACAATACGGTCCAGATCAACGTCGCCGGTTTCTATAACCGCTACAACAGTCTTCAGGAACAGCGCCAGGTTCCAATCGGCCCGGCCACACTTTCGATCATCGAAAACAGCGGTAAGGCCCGGTCTTACGGTGTGGAGCTTGAGGCGATCTGGAAACCGGTTGATGCACTCACGCTTGGTTTGAGTGGGTCGTACCTCAATGCCGAATATACCGATTACACCAATGTTCCGGCACCTTTCGGCACGTCGATTTTGGTAGCCGATGCAACTGTGCTGACGCCAACGCTTGTTAATGGCGTCCAGATTGCAGGAATTGGTCAGCGGCGGATCTTTGCGCCGGGCTATGATTGCGGTCTTGTCCCCGGCACCGGCGGCGTGGGCCAGCCAGCAGCAAACTTCGGTTGCAACCTGAACGGCAACAAGCTCCCACATTCGCCCGAATATTCAGGAGCTGTCTATGCCTCTTATGACATCGATCTGGGCAGCGCTGGCACACTCACCCCTTATGCGGTGATGACCTTCTCGGGGGCGTTTTTCGGGCAGCACTTCAACTCGATCCTCGAACGCCAAAGCGCCTATTCGAAGATTGACTTGCGTCTGACATGGGCATTGAATGAACGCATCGAAATTCAAGGCTTCGTCAATAACGTGACGAACAAAGCAACCGCTAACCGCTTTGTCTGGGGCGGCGGCGGCGCGCTACAGGCAAGCTATGCACCGCCGCGGCTGTGGGGCGCACGCGCAAGCTTCAAGTTCTGATCCAGTCATTATTTGTTACGGAAAAGGGCGGGGTTTTGGCTCCGCCCTTTTCCGTCTAGCGCACTCATATCCTACAAGCTGCACGCGAATTGGGCTATCGCCCCAATGTAATGGTCCGTGCAGTCGTCACGAGGCGGACTAACGTTGTGGGATTGATCCTCTTCAATGAAACAAACCGGCACCATCCCGGCGTGCTCCTTGCTTTGTCACAGGCGTTCTCGAAAATCGGCGTGCGTATTATGTTGTTTCTGCTTGACGACGTTAAAGAAACCAGCGCGGTCATAGACCATATTTTATCGTATCAACTCGATGGCGTCATTGCTGATGCCCCGATTCCTCAGGAAGACCTTGACCATCTTACAGCGGCAAAGGTGCCACTGCTGTTCTACAACCGACCGGGCGAGTTTGGCATGGCTTCAGTCAGCTGCGATCATCATGCCTCGAGCGTTTTGATCGCGCATCATGTGATGGCGGCGGGTGCTCGACGTATTGCACTGATCCGATCCTATGCGGAGGCCTTCGTTGGCAATGAACGGATGCGCGGCGTCGAGGAAGAACTCGCTCGTGGCGGTGCAGACGTGATAGCCGAATACCGTGGTGACTTCGATTATGACCGCGGCGTCGCGGCTGTCTTAGACTGGGCCGACCGTGGCATCGACGACTATGATGCGATAATCGCCGCTAACGACATGATGGCCATAGGGGCCAAAGACGCTCTGATCCACAAACTCGGCAAGAAAGTGCCCGAGGATGTTGCGGTTGCGGGGTTTGATGGGGTTGAGGCATCTCGCTGGCTCAGTCACAGCATTGCTTCTGTCGATCAGCCGATCGAACATATGGCAAAGGCAGCGGTCGATATGATGGCACTGCGCATCGAAGACGAAAATCTGCCTGCCGAGCGCCGGTTGTTCCCAGGACGGTTACAACGCGGATGTTCGGTCGCTGGGTAACGTCTGTCAATTTTGCGATCACGTCGAACAAGGGTTACGACATGTGCTGCGGAATGTTTTGGTAACCTCAAGATGCATCTTGCTCCGCGTGGTCGAAACGAGGACGCTAGCTGACGATAGTACAAGCCGAGATAAAGCGAATTTTCAGCGTTCCTTTTGCAACTAGGGTCGGGACTCATTTGAGCCACCATATGACGGTAGCAGCGATGGCGATGGTAGCCATGAAGTTTTTGATGTTGCGGTCGAAGCGGGTAGCGACCCTGCGCCAGTCCTTGATGCGGCAGAGCGCAAGAGCAATGGTCCGGGGGACCATTGTTACAAGCCGTTCGATGACGTTGCGCTGCTTGTAGATTGCCAGATCATACGCGATTTGAACTTTGTGATTGCGCTTGGACGGGATGACCGCTTGAGTGCCTCTCTCGGCGAGCCATGCACGCAGCTCGTTGCTGCAATAAGCCCCCTTCGACTTTGCTCAGGACAGGGCTTGTCCCCGACCAGTTCGGTCGAGGGCGGCACGGCTGCGATGCAAGCCTTGGCGACCTTCATATCGTGCACATTTCC
>JANONL010000445.1:0-2595 GCA_031420815.1 Sphingomonadales bacterium
CCTTCGGGCGCGAGGCTCGGGTCGGTCACCGTCGGATGGTGCAGATAGAGCGAGAAGTCCTTCGGCAATATCCCGTTCTTGTAAATATCGTCGAGCAGCCCTTTATAGCGCGGGCCGAACAGGATCATATGGTGCGGAATACCCGGCCATGTGCCTTTGATGCCCAGATGCAGAACGAACAATGACGGTGACCAACTTTTGCGCGCCAACGACTTTGCCGCACGCTCGCCGCGTTTGTTACTGTTCAGCAAATCCTTGTAGGTATGCATTAAATCGCCGTTCGAAGCCGCAACATCGCAGTCCATCCGCCAGCCCGATTTGGTCCGCACGCCGATAACCTTGTCACCGCGGGTTTCGATTTCCGCGACTGCATCGCCAAGCCGGACCGTCCCGCCCAACCGCTCGAAATGCGTGACCATCGCGGCAACGAGACGGTTGGTGCCGCCTTTGGCAAACCACACACCGCCCTCTTTTTCGATAGTGTGGATGAGCGCGTAGATCGCGCTGGTACTCATCGGGTTACCGCCGACCAGCAGCGTGTGGAACGACAAAGCCTCGCGCAGCTTTTCGTCTTTCACATAAGACGAAACAATCGAATAGACCGAACGCCACGCCTGATATTTCATCAAGGCAGGAGCAGCCTTTATCATCGACGCGAAATCGAGAAACGCCACCGACCCGAGCTTTTGATAGCCTTCTTTATATACGCCCTTCGAATATTCGAGGAAACGGCGATAGCCCTCGACGTCGTCCGGATTGAGCTTTTCGATCTCCGATTTCAGGCCGACGGGGTCGTTGGAATAATCGAAATTGGTGCCGTCGGTCCAGTTGAGCCGGTAAAACGGAAACACCGGCATCAATTCGATATCGTCGGCCATCTTGTGCCCCGATAGCGACCACAATTCCTCCAGACAGGGCGGATCGGTAATAACTGTCGGTCCGCCGTCAAAGGTGAAGCCATCCTTCTCCCAATAATAACCGCGCCCGCCGGGTTTATCGCGCGCCTCAATAATTGTGGTCGTAACGCCTGCCGACTGCAGACGGATGGCTAGCGCCAACCCGCCAAATCCGGCACCGATAATCGCCGCAGTTTTACTCATTTCTTCTTGCTCCGGATCGCGCTGATGGCTTTGCCGATGGGTACGGGCGGCTTGCCTGACAAAATGCGGGCCTTATCGCCGCCGGTCGATTTCCCCGCATAGAAGCGTTCAATCAATCCGGGCTTTAACCTGTAGAAGCGTTCGAGGATTTTGTAGCGTTCGCCGCCGGCAGCTGCGCGGAACATCATGCGGTTGAGCATCCGGTAGAATTTACCATCGCGCCAATGATCGGCGGCACGCTGCCACATCAGCATGTTCAGCTTGTCGCCGTCCAGATCGGGCTGTTCAGCAATAAAGACCGCGTTGCGCACTGCGTCGGGCAACGAATAGCTCGTCACCGGCTGAAAAAATGCACCGCGTGCACCGGCTTTTGCTGTCCGCCCGCTGCCGCTGGCCCAATAGCTCTCGAGATCGCCACCCATCACAACAGGCAACACGCCGTTTTCCTCGCGCAACACGCGCTCAACCTTCCAGCCTTTGGTGTCGGCATATTCCGCAATGCGCTGGCGTAGGCGGCGCGGGTCGTGGTCGGGTTTGTCGCTATAATACGTGTCCTCGACAAACACCTTGTCCATGCCGAAGGGCAGGACATAGACGAAGCGGTATCCGTCATGCTGCTCGACCGTCGCATCCATCACAATCGGCTTCGTCAAATTATGCGGCTCGGATAGCTGCATCAACTGGCCGGTAAATTTTTGCCAGCCGCAGTCAAGATGGTGCAGGTCGCCCCCGCCGCGTGCGTCGATAACGCCGCCCGCATTGATCCGTTGCGCGCCGTCGAGCACCACCAGTCGCGGCGATACCGACTTCACTTCGCGGCCCAGCATTAGCGCAGACGCAGGCAGGTTATTGCGCAATACCCAATCGAGCCGTTCTGACTCAATCGTGTAATAGATATTGTCTAACGAGCGGCTGTGCGCAGGGAACTTCACTTCATATCCAGACCAGCCATAGGTCACGAGCGGCGCAGTCAGCCAGCGATGTTCGGGCAAGATGTCGCTGGCGAAGTAGCTCCAGATATGATTGCCGCCGAAATGCTGTTCCTGTTCAATCAGTACGATTTTCAGTTCGGGCCGCATGCGCGACACGGCAAGCGCAATCAGGCCGCCAGCCAAGCCGCCCCCGACAATCGCCAAGTCGCATTTGATATTTTCCAAAGGGGCAGATGCCATGAGCGCGGCCCTAGCCGAACTGTTTCATAAGTGGAAGGGCGATGAGGGCAGGAATGTTGACATTTATGCGCATTCAGGGGAGCAAGGGCAATGTCGAAATTTGCAAAACTGGTTGCGGTTTACAGTCTAAAAGGCGGTGTTGGCAAAACAACGCTGGCGGTCAATCTGGCCGCCGAGGCGGCAATACGGCGGGGCAAGAAAACACTGATTTGGGATTTGGACCCGCAATCGGCAGCAAGCTACATTCTGGGGCATGAGCCTGACAAGAAGCCGCGCGCACGGTCGGTTTTCGAGCGCGATGTCGAACCGGATAAGCTTATTAC
>JANONL010000446.1:0-1895 GCA_031420815.1 Sphingomonadales bacterium
CACCGGGGAAGGTCTTGGTCATCCCCTTCATCACGTAGCTATATTGCGCGGCCATGAAAAAACTCTCTTGTCTATGAAAATGTCAGTGATTTGGCGCTGCCCTAGCTATCTCGCCGCATTGTCGCAAGGCGGGATTGCAAATCCGTAGCGGGGCATTAAGCCTGCTGCCCATGAAAAACACCATCTATAGCTTTGCCGCAGCTTCCGTGCTGATTTCCGCCCCTCAAACAGCAACCGCCGTACCGCCCCCACCGCCAGTTTACACGGTAGATTCGCTCCGTGACGGAGCGTTGATCGACGATGTAACGGCGTATGACATCGTCGAAGGACTGACCACCGAAATCGGCCCGCGCCAAGGCGGCACCAAAGCCGAGGCGGAGGCGCGGAAATGGTCGGTCGCCAAGCTCAAAGCTATGGGCTTTGCCAATGCACGGATCGAAGAGTATCAGATGCCGACTTGGGTTAGGGGCGAAGAATCCGCAGAGGTAACTGCGCCTTTCCCACAGAAGCTAGCCGTAACCGCGCTCGGCAATAGTGGCAGCACCGGTGAGGCGGGGCTGGTAGCCGAAATCGCCTATTTCTCGACACTGGAATCGTTGCGCGCCGTTCCCGACGGTAGCCTGAAAGGCAAGATAGCGTTTGTCAGTCACGCCATGAAGGCGACGCAAGACGGCAGCAGCTATGGGGCATTCGGCCTAGCCCGCTTTGTCGGCCCCAATATCGCTGCAAAAAAAGGCGCAGCGGCGATTATCATACGTTCGGCGGGAACCGATTATCATCGCAATCCGCACACCGGAAATACCAATTTCGATGAAGGTGTGACACCGATCCCTGCTGGTGCGCTGTCGATCCCCGATGCCGAAAATCTGGAACGCATGCTGGCGCGCGGCAAGCCGGTGGTAATGAAGCTGAAGTTGACCCCGCAGAATATCGGCATGCAAACCTCGGGTAATGTCATTGCCGACGTGAAAGGGTCAAATCCCAAACTACCTATGATCGTGATTGCATGTCATCTCGACAGTTGGGACTTGGGTACCGGGGCCATCGATGACGCCGCCGGATGCGGTATCATAACTGCTGCGGCGGCAAGACTGAGCTGGATGGGCCAACCAAAGCGCACTGTCCGTTTGCTTTGGGCCGGGGCTGAAGAGGTCGGTGTCTGGGGCGGCAAGGATTATGGCGCGAAGCATGCCAGCGAGCCTCATGCAATGGCGATGGAGTCCGATTTCGGTGCGGGTAAAGTCTGGGCCGTGGATTTTAATCTGCCCGACAGCGCGAAATCGCTGCGTGAGAAAATCGTGTCGGCGCTGGCACCGTTGGGCGCAGTCCCGCGCCAGCAACCGGCAGGAGGCGGTGCCGACATCGGCGCGATTATCGCCGCGCAGAAGCTCGGCATAATCGACCTGCAACAGGACGGTACCAAATATTTCGATCTGCATCACACACCCGACGATACACTCGACAAGATCGACAAGGCCGAACTGCGCCAGAATGTCGCGGCTTGGGTGGCGACGCTAGCGCTGGTCGCCAATTATGAAGGCGAACTGAAGCCGGAACCCAAGCCATGAAAGCGCCGAGCGCATTCTTGCCGTTCTTTGTGTTGATGGCGTGCTCGCAAACGCCTGACGCACCCGCCGCTCAGGTCGAGGCTGACATAACACCGCAAAAACAACTGGACGCGGAGGCCAAGAGCATCGAGCAAGCGGCTGACGAAGCGGTCAAGCTGATCGAGGCGGATGCAAAAGCCGAAAGTGATTCTGCTGCATCGACCAATTCAGGCCGGTAACTATCACCAGTGGGCAATAAGTGGTCGGGGAGACAGGATTCGAACCTGCGACCCTCTGTTCCCAAAACAGATGCGCTACCAGGCTGCGCCACTCCCCGAGTCAGGCGCT
>JANONL010000447.1:0-2897 GCA_031420815.1 Sphingomonadales bacterium
GCACAAACCCCGCATCGGGCTGGGGCCAGACGGACCGGTCATTCCTGAAGCAATCATCAACAAGCCGCCGAGCGCCGAACTACGCCCCGACCAGAAAGACAGCGACTCGCTGCCCGAATATTCGATACTCGACAAAATGCTACACGCGTTGGTCGAAGAAGAATTGTCTGTCGATGAAGTGGTCGCTCGCGGGTTTGACCGCGCCGATGTCACCCGTATCGAACGCCAGCTCTACATCGCCGAATATAAGAGGCGGCAGGCCCCTCCCGGTGTAAAACTCGGCACCCGCAATTTTGGCCGCGACCGGCGCTATCCTATCACCAACGCGTTTCGCACCGGCGAATGAGTTACTCGGCGGCGTCCATGTCAGGCACGTCATTATCGGGCGCGCGCGGGCGCTCTCGTCTTGCAGATCGGTCGAGCTCCGACTGGCGCACATGCACCCAATCGACCGTTTTACCATTGCCCTTGTAGTCGGGAACCAACTCGCCGATTTTATTTAGTATCTCAAACGTTACGCGCCCCTGCAGTGCTCCTGCAAGCTTTGCCAATTCCGCCGTGAGCGCACTGTAAGGCAGAAATTTCTCGTTGGCTTTCATGATTCCGGGATGCTCCGTCTGCTCCGGGTTGTCGCCGATTAGCAGCTCTTCGTAAAGCTTTTCACCCGGCCTAAGCCCGACGATATCGATGCCGATATCGCCATCGGGCTGCTCAGCCGATTTGAGGGTCAGTCCCGATAGCTCAACCATACGGCGCGCCAGGTCGATAATCTTAACCGGCTGACCCATGTCGAGAACAAAGACCTCGCCGCCATTTGCCATGGCCGACGCCTGAATTACCAGCTGCGCAGCTTCCGGTATAGTCATGAAATAACGGGTGATATTATCGTGTGTCAGGGTGATCGGGCCACCATTTTTGATCTGTTGTCTGAATAACGGCACGACAGATCCGCTCGACCCTAGCACGTTGCCGAAACGGACCATTGAAAAGCGCGTAGTATGTTTTTCGGTTGCCAGCGCTTGCAGCACCATTTCGGCCAACCGCTTGCTCGCGCCCATGATGTTGGTCGGGCGTACCGCTTTGTCGGTGCTAATCAGCACGAAGTCTGCGACCCCCTGCCGGGCCGCCACTTTTGCTGTGATCAGAGTACCAAACACATTATTGCGGATACCCTCGGCTGGGTTATGCTCGACCAGAGGCACATGTTTATAGGCGGCGGCATGAAAGATCGTGTCGGGTTTCCACGCCGATATTATGCTTTCCATCCGCGCTTCGTCTTGCACCGATGCCAGCAGCGGGATGATCTGGATCTGGCGCGCATTTAAAAGCTCGCGTTTGTGCTCGAGTTCATGATGGATGGCGTATAAAGAATATTCATTAATATCGGCGAGCAGGATGATCGCCGGCTGAAGTATAATAATTTGTCGGCAAAGCTCGCTCCCGATCGAACCGCCCGCTCCGGTTACCAGGACGACCTTGCCGAAGATCGTTTTCTCAAGCAGTGCCTTGGTCGGAGCGACGGCGTCTCTGCCGAGCAAATCGTCTATGTCCAATTCTCTAAGATCGCTGACGGCAACTTTGCCGTGGGCCAGATCCATCAATCCCGGAAGCGTGCGCACGCTTACCGACGTGCCACGCAGACTTTCCAGTATTTCGTTCCGGCGCGCCCTTTGCACAGAGGGTATCGCCAGCAAAATGTCAGAAACATCCAGTGACTCCAAAACCTTGTTGATGTTGTCAGCCGGGTAAATCGTTTTGCCATTGAGCGAGCTACCGGCAAGCCTGATATCGTCATCAATAAAACCGACAACTTGCATTTCATGGCTGTTCGCCAACCCTGCAGCCAACTGTCGGCCAGAAGAGCCAGCGCCATAAATCATCACTGGTCGCCGATGCCCCTGCGCGAGCAACCGGCTATAACCCTCGCCCAGTAGGTACCGGATAATCGCCCTCGATCCGCCAACCGTTACGAACAGCAACAGCGGCTGGATAATCCCTGTGGTGCGGGGAATTCCCGTTATACCGACGGCAAAAAAGATAGCTGCATATGCAAACGAATAGATCGCGATAGACTGAGCTACCGTCACCAAGGCACCCCAACCGGCGTATCTGAATATCGCCCGATATAGTCCGAAGCGGATAAATAACGGAATCGCCAAAATAATTGCTGCGACATAAGACAGCCACTGCGCGCCATAGGGCCGCGTCCATTCGCCAAGTCTCAGATAATAAGCGAGCGCAACCGTGCTCAGGCACAGCGAGACGTCGAATATCAACGCGGCAATCCGTTTTGCCGGCCGCGGCATATCAAGAATCCCAACCAACAAACGGTTCTGCAACGCGAATACTCCTGTCGAGCGTTCTTTATGCGATGAAATGGGCTGGGGCAAATATTGCTTTCCGGAGCCAACTGCCGATTTGTGGCTATTCATTACATTCCTGCCAATTTCGTGAGCGTTTGTTGGCCCAAGCAAACATGCGGAACGACGATTTGTGCCTCCAAGCATCACCTAAAAACAACGCATGACAACATGTGTGTTATAGTATAACATTACCGGAGCGCTTGTAATCCCGCTGTGGGCAGGAACCGGCGCGGGAAGAGGAGAACCGATATGAGTTATGCAAGCGAAAGCAGGCGTGCCAATCCCGCTGGAATGGCGGCTGCGATTTTGTTTAATGGATCGATTATCTTGGCGGTGGCGCTGTCGCCGCTGGTTGTAGAGCGGATGCCGGAAGACGGTTTTATTATCGGGCGTAATATCCCCCACGAACCACCTCCGCCGCCGAAAGCGGTCGAGAAAAAGGAGGCGCAGGAAATTCCGCCAATTTTTACCGAGAAGCCGGTTTTCAAACCGCTGGATCCGCCGGTCGAGCAGGTAACAACGAGCAATGAACGG
>JANONL010000448.1:0-4643 GCA_031420815.1 Sphingomonadales bacterium
TCAGGCTGTGGGACCCGATGCGCGATTTCATGGCTTTCCTGCAACTGCGCCGGGCTGGCGAACTGGGTTTCAGGGGCTGGGTGCGCAGCATATTCGCGCAAAAGGTCATCCTCCCCTTCTTCTGCTTCGACGATCCGCGGCCCGGTCTAGCGGAATTTTCCGGCTTGCTGGGCAAACTGGTTCGCGCGCCGCTGGCAATGCGCCAGAGGGCCGGACAAAATGCGGATTGACAAGAACCGCTACCGGCTGGCGCTCGAACGGCTGCTGGCGGCTGGCGGCGTCGATCCGGTGCAGTTGCAAAGCGTCGCCGATAATCTCGCGTGGTGCGATATGGCTGGGCGGCGTAATCATGGCATCGAGCGTCTCCCGATCCTCTTGAAACGGGTGAAGACCAGCGCCATCCGATGCCCCTGCGATCCGAAAATTTCGCGTCTGGCCCCAGCGGTGGGAAGGATTGATGCCGATGCCGGTTTCGGACATCACGCGGGCAAACTCGGCATGGACCTCGCCTGCGAACTTGCCGTCGAAACAGGCGTTGGCGTGGCAGGTATCCGCAACAGCAATTTCTCTGGTGCCGGAGCCTATTATGTCCAACTGGCGGCGGAGCGCGGCATGATCGGCCTGGCAGTAGGTAACTCCTTTCCCAAGGTAGCCGCTTATGGCGGCATCGCACCGGTGCTTGGCACCAATCCGCTCGCCTTTTCCGCCCCGCGCGCGGATGGCCGATCGATCCTCATCGACATGTCGACCGCTGCTATGGCGGGATCTTCGGTACGCGAGGCGATTGCCAAGGGCGAAATGCTGGAACCCGGATTGGCAATCGACGCAAACGGAGTGCCAATTCGCGATCCTGCACGCGCGGCATCGGGGATTTTGCTGCCAGCCGCTGGACCGAAAGGTTTCAGCCTCGCCATTCTGGTTGAACTGCTCAGCGGTGTCCTGACCGGCGCGGGCATCGCCAGTGAAGTAGTGTCAATGTACGCCGATCTCGGCCAGCCCGGCAAAAACGGGCAATTGCTGTTGGCAATCGACATAACGCGCTGGATGCCGATCGAAGAATTCCATCAACGGGTTGAGGCGCTGGCTATTACATTGACTGCCCCAATTGGCTCGCAAGAGGTACGATTACCGGGTGACGAAAGATGGACGGAAATATCCCAAAGTGAGCGCGAGGGCATATTGATCGAAGATCACACGCTCGCGCAAATCGAACAACTGGCGGGCGACCTCGACGTGGCGCTGGACTGGCGCTGAACCGGTCATGGCGCAACCAACACTCCGGATAATCCTCGTGTTGGCTGATCCGGACGCGATGCCGGGGTGGATTGTGCGCCTGATCGAGCGGATCGGCGACAGTGCGGAAATGGGGATTTGTGCCATGGCCGGTCCGGTCGCCGCCCGCCGCCGGAAAAAAGACAACTTCCTGTTCCGGTTGCTCTACCGGCTGGAACTGGCGGCGGGAGCCGGCGCGGTTTCGACAGGACTACCGCCGCCGGATCGGGTGGCGCAGGACATCCCCCGCATTGCGCTAGACGATGACGAAGCTCTCGATTTGCTTGAACCCGATGTGATACTTGACCTGTCCGGAAATCACGGCGTTGGCATATCGACCGCAGTGGCACCGCACGGCGTGTGGTTCACCGATGCAACTGGCAACGTAACCGGGATAGCGGGCTTGCGACCGCTTCTCGAAGGACGCCCGGTGAGCTTGATCAATCTATTCCGTCGCTCTCAGGCATTTGCGATGCCGGAGTTGATTGCGACCGCAGCGGTGAACATCAAGTTTATCGCCGCGCGCAACGAATGCTTCATGGAGGAAAAGTCGGTCACCCTGATCCTGCGTGAACTTAAACGCCTTGCGCTGGGGATGCCGACCGAAAAACAGATCGGGACAAACCTGTTCGTTGCACCAAGCGCGCCGGGGAGCATCGAGACACTTGCCTATTTGGCCAGAATGGCGGGCGAACTCGCGCGACGGGGTTGGCAGGAATTTGGCGCCAGACTGGGTTTTCGTCCGGGAATGTTCGGCCTCAACCTTGCCGAAGGCGACCCGCTGAAATTCAAGCCGGCGTTGGCCGAGGCTATCAATCCTCCGCGCAATTGCTTCCAGGCCGATCCGTTCCTTTGGCAAAAAGGCGAGGAGACTTGGTGTTTTTTCGAGACCTTCGATTATCGCACGGGGCTGGGGTACATCAGCGCTGGACAGCTTGAATCCGGGCGACTTGAGAATATCCGGACTGTACTGGAGCCCGGCTACCACCTTTCTTTTCCTTTCCTGTTCGAACATGACGGGCAGCTGTTCATGATGCCCGAAAGCTTTGCCTCGCAGCGGATCGAGCTGTGGCGGTGCACAGCGTTTCCGGATCGCTGGGAACTGCACAGTACGGCACTCGAAGGCACAAATGCGGCGGATTCCATACTTGCGGAAATCGACGGGCAATATTGGCTTTTCACCAACATCTCCGACGATCCATTCGGCGAATTGAATTCAGAGCTTCACCTGTTTCGCGCCGATGGCCCAATGCTAGAAAAGCTTGAGCCGCACCCGCTCAACCCGGTGGTTTTCGATTCGCGCTGCGCCCGTAACGCTGGCCGTATCTTTCAGCGCGATGGCGTTTTATACCGTCCGGCGCAGGACAATTCACACGGCACCTATGGTTATGGATTGCATCTGATGCGGATCGAAGAACTGACGATGGAGCGTTACCGCGAAAGCTCGGTCAGACATATTACGCCCATATTCAAACGGGGAATTATCGGCTGCCATCATATCGACATTCTTGACAATCGCATCATTTTTGACGTTCGTTACGGCTACGGAGGCCGTGGATGATGCGTGCGCCGGACGGTATCGAGCGTGTCGTGGTAATTCACGACTTCGCTTCGCCGGAAGGCGGGGCCGGTGTGCTGGCAATTCAGGCGGCACAAGAATATCGGCGGCGTGGAATTCCGGTGACTTACTTTGCCGGCGCTATCGACGACGCGGGCGATGGATTGGATGGGATCGACCTAGTCGGGCTGCATGCCGCCCGATTGCTCGATACATCACCCGCCCGGGCCGTGATGCAGGGGTTTCACAACCACGCGGCGTACAACTGCCTGAGAGGCTGGATTGCCGAAAATGACACTGAGCATACCGTGTACCACTTACACAACTGGTCACAAATTCTATCACCTGCCATCTTCGCGGCGCTGGCGGGCGTAGAAGACCGGTTGGTGGTCACATGCCATGATTTCTTCAACATCTGCCCCAATGGCGGATTTACGAATTTTCCCGGCTCGCGGCCTTGCAAACTCAAACCGCTTTCGCTGCGCTGCCTTGCCAGCCAGTGTGACCGGCGCAGCAGCCTGCACAAATATTGGCGCGCGGCGCGACAGGTGCATCTCAACCGGCTGGCGCGTACGGCGCGTTCAAAGGCTACCTTCACCTTTCTGCATGATCGCATGCGGGCAAAATTTGTTGATAACGGGTTCTCCGCGCGCCGGATGGCGACAATCCCGAACCCTGTAGAACCATGGTCCCGCGAGCGCATCTCGGCAGAAAACAACCGGGAATTCCTGTTCGTCGGGCGGATGGGGAGCGATAAAGGTGCTGACCTTGCCGCCGAAGCCTGCATTCAGGCAGGAGTTCCGCTCACTCTTGTCGGACGAGGGGAGCTTGAGCCGGGTTTGCGGACGGCAGGCGGAGAATTGCGGCTCGCGGGTTGGTGCAGCCGGACGGAAATCCTCAATCATGCGAGTCGCGCCAGAGCATTGATCGTCCCGAGCAGAGTGGTAGAGCCGTTCGGCCTCGTCATCGTCGAGGCAGCGATGAGCGGTTTGCCAGTCTTGGTATCCAAACGCGCCTATCTGGCAGACGATTGCCAAAGGCTGGGCTTTGGCCAGTCCTTTGATCCAGCGGAGCCTGGCAGCCTGACCGAACTGGTCGCAAGGATCGCTGCAGATGACGCCACGGTTGCGCGAATGAGCGGCAATGGGTTTGTCCGGGCCTGCGAGCTCGCTTTGTCCGTTCCAGCGTGGAGCGAGCGATTTATCGAGCTGTTTCGGAATGCCATCCTCCAACGACGAACGACCTGTAGATTACTTGGGCCACGCGAGACTCTGTGAGGCAGCTCTGCCTATTTGCACGAGCGAAGGTTTTTTCAAAAAGGCGGTTCACCGTTAAGCGTCCGCCTTATCCGAATTCCAGTCATTTTGTCGGTATGCCGACCATAGCAGTTAATGCGATTTAATGATCGGATGGTGTGTGAACGGGCAGGGGAGGCCGCCGACTGTGTGTGTTGCAATACTCGAAATGCGGCGGCTAGGCCCTTATCAATGGACAAACCGCCGCGATTTGCTTGCACAATGATGATCACAGTGATTTCGTGAAGTCGGCATCAAACGTTACCAGCACTAAACCACATTATATAAATGGCAGGCGCGCTCTGCAAATGGCGTAGCGTGTCATCGAATTTCACGCCATCGGTCGCGTCCTTCGTTTAACCACAGTGAGGAGAGGTAATATTAGCTGCCAGCAAGAATGTTGAAGCTTGATTTCCGGATAGCTTTCTGTAGTTCTTGTGAGAACGTTCACAAAACTATTTGGGTGATGTATTAATGCTGGCTAAGTTATCGTTTGCAGCACTCTCATTAATTTTGAC
>JANONL010000449.1:0-3629 GCA_031420815.1 Sphingomonadales bacterium
GCGCATCTGTCGAGGAACGGTCAAGGCAATTGGTTACCGCAAATTAGCTATGTCGATCCCGCTTGCTTGAGGGCAGGTTTCGGTGGCAAAGGAGCCGCATGAACGGAAATGAAAACAAAGCGCCACGCCTCGCAGGTGGCATCTTTATCGCTATCGGTATGCTCGGCGGCGCGGTTGTCGGCGTGGTTGTGGATCAACCCTCGGCAGGAATGGTTATCGGGCTAGGCATTGGCATAGCCGCGGCTGCGCTTACGTGGCTGATCGATAGCAGGCGCGGCTGAAAAGGAACTGTACATGTGGAAGCACATCAGAAATATCGTCCTGATTTTCATTGTTCTGGGCGCAATCGGGCTTTGGTATTTGTCGCGTCCCGATGTCGCGCGTCTGTCGCTCGACGCAGTCAGCGGCACCAAGCCCGCAATTACCGAGCCGCGCGAACAGCTCATTCCGACGATAAATGTCGCCGACGTTGATCGCTGGAATGCAGGCGAGAAACCGGTGGCCGCCGCTGGCCTGACGGTCGAACGCTACGCCGAAGGGCTTGACCATCCGCGTAACCTGTATGTTCTGCCCAATGGCGACGTGCTGGTGGCCGAAACCAATTCCCCGCCCAAAGACGGCGGCGGGATTACCGGTATGGTCATGCGCTGGCTGATGAACAAGGCGGGCGCTGGCGTGCCGTCCGCCAACCGCATCACGCTGTTACGCGATGCCGATGGCGACGGCAAACCCGAGCTTAAGGCACCGTTCCTGACCGGTCTCAATTCGCCGTTCGGCATGGCATTGATCGGCAACACGCTTTATGTCGCCAATACCGATGCCGTATTGGCTTTCCCTTACAACGAAGGTGACACCAAAATTGCCGACAAGGGTCGCAAGCTGGTCGGTCTGAACGCGAAAGCGCCCAACAACCACTGGACCCGCAATCTCGCGGTCAGTGCCGATGGCAAGATGTTGTATATTGCGGTCGGCTCCAACAGCAACATAGCCGAAGGCGGGATGGACAAGGAAGACGCGCGCGCGATGGTACTCGCGTATGACTTTGCCAAAAAACGCGCGGCACCGGTGTCGAGCGGAATGCGCAACCCGATCGGTTTGGCGTTCGATGCCGATGGCGTGCTGTGGGCGGTTGTGAATGAGCGCGATATGCTTGGGTCCGACCTTGTTCCCGACTATCTGGCGCAGGTCGAATTCGGTGCCGATTATGGCTGGCCGCATCACTTCTGGGGCGGATATACTGACCACCGCGTTACGCCGCTGAAACCGGAAAAGCGCGAATATGAACGGCGGCCCGATTATGCGCTGGGCACCCACACTGCGCCTTTGGGCCTGGTGTTTGCCGACAATGCCAAATTGGGTGATGCGTTCTCCGGCGGTGCTTTTGTCGCGCGGCACGGTTCGTGGAACCGCAAGCCTGCGGCTGGTTACGATGTCGTGTTCGTGAAGTTCGCCGATGGCCTGCCGACCGGTAAGCCGATTAATGTTCTCACCGGTTTCCTTGACAAAAATGGCATGGCGCAAGGGCGACCGACGATGCTGGGCGTGTTGAAAGACGGGTCGCTGCTGGTGAGCGACGATGTCGGCAATGTGATTTGGCGGGTGCGCGCGATGTAGAAGGTAAAAAGGTGACAGTCACTTTTTCAGCAAAAAGTGACTGTCACCTTTTTACATTTTGCGTCCCGCGCGCCCGGCGAGTTCCACGGTGTAATGCCACGCTATGCGGCCTGACCGGCCACCGCGACCATGCGCAAAAGCCAACGCATCGGCTTCATCCCAATCAAGATCGAAATGCCCGGCATAAGCGGCGATCATTTCAAGATAGGCGTCCTGATCGGGATATTGGAAGCCCAGTTTCAGGCCGAATCTGTCGGCCAGCGCAAGACTATCATCGATGCTGTCGCGTGGATTTATTACGTCATTCTGTTCGCTCATTTGCCGCTCGACAATGTTGCGACGGTTTGAAGTGACATAAAGCCGGACATTGTTGGGCCGCGCCTCAACCCCGCCTTCCAGTAACGAACGCAACAGGCGCGGGCCATTATCGTCCCCGTCAAAGGCGATGTCGTCGACAAACAGGATAAATCGGCGGCCTGACTTTGACAGTTCATCGAACAACCGGGGCAGACTCGCCACGTGCCCGGCCGCCGCTTCGACGAGTGCAACGAAGAAGCCTTCATCCTGCAGTGCCGCGACGACCGACTTCACAAGCGCCGATTTGCCCATACCGCGCGCACCCCATAATAGCACATCATGGGCAGCGGCACCGGCGGCATGGCGGCGGCTGTTTTCGATCAGATCGGCTTTCTGCCGGTCAACCGCGACGATCAACGACGCCGGTAGCGGCTTGAATTCCTGCACGGCGGCAATTGCCTTGCCGTCCCAATGATAAGCGGCATGCGCGGACAAGTCGGCTGCGCGCGTCGGCGGCGGAGAAAGCCGCTCGAGCGCCTCGGCAATGCGCCTCAGATTATCGTCGCTCAAGCCGCTAGCTCATCGGCGCTGAGCGCATAGAGCAATTCGGCCCCGGCCATCGCGGTTCCTTTGAGCGCCATTGCTTCGGGGACCATGATGTCGAGATAATAAAGGCAGGCAACACGCTTGGCCTTCAGGAAGGCGTTGCCGCTATCCGACGCCAATTCTGCCTCGGTTGCGCGCAGTTGCTTGAGCATCAACCAACCCGATGTCGCTACCGCCATCATCGTTGTGTACGCATAGCTGCCTGCCAACCGGTCATCGATGCTCGCGCCAATCATATACTCCGTCACTTCGCTACACGCGCCGGTGAGCGCCGCAAGCGCAGGCCGGGCCCCCGCGTCCGCTGCTATCGTCTGCAAATGCCGCCGGATAACATCGCCGCCGTCCATCCCGAGCTTGCGCCCGACAAAGTCAGCAGCTTGTATGCCGTTGGTGCCTTCGTAAATCGCGGCGATGCGGATATCGCGGTAATATTGCGCCGCGCCGGTTTCCTCGACGAAGCCCATGCCGCCGTGGACCTGTATGCCAAGCGACGCGATTTCGCTGCCCATGTCCGTACCGTAGGTTTTGGCGAGCGGGGTGAGCAAATCGACCATGTCACGCGCGCCAGGTTCGCCAAGCGTCGCGCGGTCGACAAAACCCGATGCGTAATAAAGCAGCGCGCGGATCGCCTGCGTCCCTGCCTTCATCCGCATTAACATCCGCCGCACATCGGGATGCTCGATAATCGCGACGGGGTCGCGCGACGGGCCGCCAGCCTTTGCCGATTGCACGCGCTCGCTGGCAAACCAGATCGCTTTCTGCGTCGCGCCTTCGGCAATCTGCACGCCTTGCAGTCCGACGTTCAGCCGCGCGTTATTCATCATCGTGAACATCGCGCGCATCCCGCCGAACTCGGGGCCGATCAATTCGCCGACGCAGTCGCCTTCGTCACCGAACGCAAGCACGCAAGTCGGCGATGCATTAATCCCCATCTTATGTTCGATCGATACGACTTTGATGTCATTGACTTTACCAAGACTGCCATCCGACGCGACCTGATTTTTTGGGACCAGAAACAGCGATATTCCCTTGGTGCCAGCAGGTGCGTCGGGCGTGCGCGCCAACACCAGATGGACGATGTTATCCGCCATATCATGGTCGCCATAGCTGAT
>JANONL010000450.1:0-4310 GCA_031420815.1 Sphingomonadales bacterium
CGCTTTGCCGCGTTGTTCGATGATGATGTGTACGAAGTACTCGCTCCGCCAGTCGTTGGCGAAGACCCTTTGAAATTCAAAGACACCAAAAAATATGTTGACCGCATAAAGGCCGCGCGCATCGCCACCGGCGAGCGCGACGCGATGATGAGCGCACGCGGCGAAATCAACGGCCAGACTGCTGTTGTCAGCGTGCAAGACTTTGCCTTCATGGGGGGATCGATGGGCATGGCGGTAGGCGAAGCGTTCATCGACGCGGTTAAAGCCGCAATCGACGCGAAATGCCCCTATATCATCTTCACCGCAGCAGGCGGCGCACGGATGCAAGAGGGTATTCTCAGCCTGATGCAAATGCCGCGCTCGACGGTAGCCATACAGATGCTGCACGATGCGGGGCTGCCCTATATCGTCGTGCTGACCGATCCTACCACCGGCGGCGTCACCGCTTCCTACGCGATGCTCGGCGATGTACAGATTGCCGAACCCGGCGCGCTTATCGGCTTTGCCGGACAGCGGGTGATCGAACAAACCATCCGCGAGAAACTACCCGAAGGTTTCCAGCGCGCGGAATATCTGCTCGCGCATGGCATGGTCGACATGGTCACCCACCGGCATCAATTGCGCGAGACCTTATCGAAGCTGATCGCCTATTTGGCGCCGGTGAAGAAGGCGGCTTGAAAAACCAAATCTCAACACCTCAAACTTTGTCATCCTCGCGAACGCGGGGATCCATGGCCTGACATATGCCGCCCACATACTACGTCTATATCATGGCCAGTCAGCGGAACGGCACCACGTACATTGGCATGACCAACGACCTGTATTGTCGTGTCCACGAACACCGCGAAAAGCAATATTCCGGTTTCTCGAAGGAAAACCGAACCACCCGCCTTGTTTACTACGAACAATATGCCGACGTCCGCGATGCCATCAAACGCGAAAAGCAACTTAAGAAATGGAATCGCGATTGGAAAATCGACCTGATTGAGCAAGCGAACCCGGAATGGCGCGACCTTTGGTTTGACTTGAACCGGTAGGTCAGGCCATGGATTCCCGCGTTCGCGGGAATGACAAAATTAGGGGTGTGAGTGTGGATTTTGCGGTATCAACAAACCCCGCCGTCCAAGCGCAACTCGACCGGCTGACGATGCTGTCGCCGGGGCGCGATGTGCTGGGGTTGGAGCGGATTGCGGCGTTGCTCGAACGGTTGGGCAATCCGCAAAACGCGCTGCCGCCGGTATTCCATGTGTCTGGCACCAACGGCAAAGGCTCCACCTGCGCCTTCTTGCGCGGCGCTATCGAGGCGGCGGGGTTGATCGCCCACGTCTATTCAAGCCCGCATCTGGTCCGCTTCAACGAACGCATCCGCGTCGCGGGCAAGCTGATCGACGACGCCCCGCTTGCCGCCTTGCTCTCCGAAGTTCTCAATCACGCAAAAGGCCTTGAGGCCAGTTTCTTTGAAGTCACTACCGCCGTCGCGTTTCTGGCCTTCGCCCGTACGCCAGCCGATGCCTGTATCGTTGAGGTTGGCCTGGGCGGCAGGCTCGATGCGACCAACGTAATTGCTGCCCCCGCCATTTGCGGTATCGCCTCGCTTGGCATCGATCATGAAGGCTTTCTGCTCGTGCCGGAGGAAGGCACACCGCCCGCCCCGCTTGACCGCATCGCCTTTGAAAAGGCGGGCATCGCCAAGTCCGGTGTGCGTTTGGTCACGCAAAAATATGCAATCTCAATGGCCAACACCATCGCTGCGCAAGCAACGCGGACCGGTGCAAAATTATTGGCGCGCGGCGAAGCATGGGATGCGGTGGTGTACGAAGGCCGCCTGCATTACCGCGATGAGGCAGGCAAACTCAGCCTCCCCCTCCCCCGCATGACCGGCGCGCACCAGGCCGACAATGCGGCGCTGGCCATCGCCATGTTGCGGCACCAATCGGCGGTCACGGTGCCCGAAGCCGCCTTATCCGCCGCCATGGAATGGACCCGCTGGCCCGCGCGGATGCAGTTGCTGGGCAAAGGTCCGCTAACCGATTTGCTGCCTGACGGGTCGATGATATGGCTCGATGGCGGCCATAACCCCGACGCGGGTTCGGCGATTGCCAAAGTGCTGGAAGACGGCCCGCAGGTGCATATCATTATCGGTATGTTGAAGAACAAGGATGCGCTCGGTTTCCTCACACCTTTCGCAGACAAAATTGCGACGTTACATGCCGTGCCGATACCGGGGCACGAGCATTATGATCCCGAAGATCTTTGCCGTTTGGTGCAGGATAGTCTGGGTATCGCCGCTGCCGGCCCGGTCGATGATGTCTGGATGGCGATGGAGCGGATCTCAGCCAATGATCGGCCCACGAACGGGCTAATTTGCGGCTCGCTCTATCTTGCCGGAGAAGTTTTACGCGCCAACGACCAACTGCCCGATTAGTTTTGCGCAAGCCCGATGGGCTTGTAATACGCGAAGAAAAGAAGACGCGAAGGGTTTGGATTTTAACTTCCTTCTTTGCGGCTTTTTTCCTTTGCGCATTGCAGCGCCTGAAAGGCGATGCGCTGAATTTTCTACGAAATAACTAGACTGATTTTTCAGCCGCGCCCTGCCCGTCATTCGCAGTCGCTGCAGTGCCAATCGAACTGTCGATCAATCCGCTACGCATCATAATCCAGAACAAGATCATGCCCGGCAAGGCCGCGACCGTAGTGAAAATATAGAAGTTAAAGAACCCCATCGATTCAACCATCGCTCCAGCGGTTGTGCCAGTCAAAAACCGGCCAACGATGGAAGCCGCCGAAGATATCAGAGCATAGTGAGCAGCCGTAAAACGCAAATTGCACAACGCTGCAAAATAGGCGACGAGCACGACGCCGCCGATGCCGCTGGCAAAGTTTTCGAAAGTAATCGTAGCTGCCAGACCTAAATTGGAGTGACCCGAAATCGCCAAAAGGGCGAAGCTGAGATTCGAAATCATCATCAAGAACAGGCTGAGCAGCACCGAGCGCTTCAGCCCCATTTTGGCATATAAAATACCGCCGACGAATATACCGATAAGGAAAGCCCAGAAACCGACGCCGATGTCGTAAATGGCGATTTCATCGTTGGTAAAACCAAGGTCTTCCAACAGCAGCCGCAATGTTAGATTTGCCAGTGTATCGCCGATTTTGTGCAGCAGGATAAACAGCAAGACGAGCCATGCACCATGGCGGCTAAAGAATTCTCTGAAAGGTCCGATAATAGCTTCGCCGATATTGATCGCCTTTTTCGTAACGGCCTCTCTGTGCCGTTCAGGTTCTCCGCCCCATAGGGCTGCGATCACAGCAGGAATGGCAAAAGCTGCACAGACGATGTAACCTGCTTCCCAACCCATACGCTGCGCTACAATAAGCGCTAGTGCGCCAGCACCAGCGGAACCAAGGCGCCAGCCATATTGGCTCATCCCCGCTCCGACGCCCTGCTGGTCTGGGCGCAAAATTTCGATGCGGTAAGCATCAATAACTATGTCGAAAGTGGCACCTGCGAAACCAAGAAGAACAGCGGAATAGGCTACAAACAGTAGGCTTGAGCTAGGATCGGCAAATGCAAGGTTAAATACCGCCAACGCAACAAATGCTGCCGAAAGGAGCAGCCAAGACACACGTTGCCCCATCCGGCCCAGAACCGGAATGCGGACGCCATCAACGATCCACGCCCAAAGCCATTTGAAATTGTAGACAAGGAAGGCGAGTGCGAAGGCAGTGACCGCTTTCTTGTCAATGCCGTCTTGCGCCAAGCGCGTAGTTAGCGTCGCACCAATCATTGCATAGGGGAAACCAGAGGAAATCCCCAACAGAAGGGCAATTATCGCCTCCTTTTCAAGATAGGGCTTGATGGAGTCTAACCATCCCCGGCTCTCGCTTGCAGTCGTCACGCGCGTCCCCTCTCGTATTCCGTTGGTTACTGACTAACGCCATTTTCCTGAATGGCAAATGGCTATAACCGCCGCGTGACTTTTGTGACCGACTAGGGCAAAGGCGCGCGCATGGCTCAACCTCCTTCACGTCAACCTGCCCGCCCCGCCAAACCCGTCAAATTGCGTTGGGATACAAAACCCGCTTGCAGGCCGCGCCCCAATGCCGCGCCTTCCAAAGGCGCGCTCGAACGCGAAGAGGGCGAAGAACGTATTGCCAAGTTGCTCGCTCGCGCCGGTGTTGCTTCGCGGCGAGAGATCGAGCGGATGATTGCCGATGGCCGGATTACGCTCAATGGAGAGAAGGTCGAGACGCCCGCCACTTTGCTCAAATCGCTGCACGGGATTGCGGTCGATGGCAAGGCAGTCGGA
>JANONL010000451.1:0-7780 GCA_031420815.1 Sphingomonadales bacterium
GCCGCCGCCTATTTCGAGGAGCCGGTGGTCGCCGAGATGCTACGCTGGCAATCGCTTATCTATCTGGCGACGCCGTTCCTGATCTTGCCCGAAGCGATGCTGACGCGGAATCTGGAGTTCAAGAAGCCTGCCATCATCAACCTGACTTCGGCCTTTGTCGGCGCGGTGGTAGCCCTTACTATGGCGCTCGGCGGTTATGGTGTGTGGACTTTGGTGTTCGCGCCGATTGCCATTTTCTGGACGCGCGCGATTGCATTGATGATAGCGACGCGCTTCTGGGTACGCCCAAGTTTCGACTTTACAGGCGCGGGTAGCATTTTCAGCTTCGGCACGATGATGCTGGCCGCGCACGGATTCTGGATCATCCAGAGCCAGATCGATATCTTCATCGCCGGACGCGCGTTCGACAATCATACGCTCGGCCTTTATGCCGAGGCATTGTTCCTGACCCAGATATTCGCCGCCAAGTTCGTGCCACCGCTCAATGAGGTCGCCTTTCCTGCATACGCCCGGCTGCAAAACGACCGTGCTGCATTGTCAGCGGGCTTCCTCAAGGCCGTTCGCCTGATCATGTTGATCTCGTGCCCCTTCTATCTGGGCATGGCGGTCACCGCCGGACCGCTGGTCGAAGTGGTGATGGGGCCGAAATGGATCGAGGCAGCGCCGTTGGTGGCTGTGCTTTCGCTCGCTATGCCGGTAATGACGTTGCAGATATTGTTTCACCCGGCGCTCAACGCACTGGGCCTTCCGCAGATTACGCTGCGCAACTCGATCTTCGGTGCGGTGCTGATGCCGACAGTCTATATATATGCCGTGCAATATGGCTCGGTCGGTTTGGCCTGGGGCTGGCTGGTATCGTTCCCGATTTTGCTGGCCTTCACCATCTATCAGGCGAAATCGCGCGTCGGATTTACACTGGCCGGGCTGGCAGCCGCCGTACTACCGGGCCTCAGCGCGGCTTTAGCGATGGGTGCCATCGTGTGGCTGGTTGACCAGATGTTGATGCCCTTGCCGGTGCTGGCGCAGCTCGCGATATTAGTGCTCACTGGCGCTTCGGCCTATACCGGATTGCTCTGGATGGGCGCGCGGGAGACGTTTATGGAAGTCGTCAACCTCGTCACAAGGCGCAAGCCACCCGAGCCGGTTACCGCCTGATATGTTCTCCAGCGAAGGCTGGAGTCGAGACCTAAACAAAGAATCCTTTTGTAGGGCTGGGCTCCGGCCTGCGCCGGATAACACATCACGCTTTAAGCAGCCCAATCTCGATCAACCGCTCGCGCAGATAGTCGTCCGCCAGTATCGGTTCGGGATAGCGATTCGGATTATCCGCTGTCACACAACCCGGCAATGTCGCAATCGGAAAGTCCGAGCGCAGATGCAGGAAGAACGGCATCGAATAACGGCTATACTTCGACCGCTTACCCACCGGGTTGACCACACGGTGGGTGGTCGATGGCAGCACATGGTTGGTCAGCCGCTGCAACATATCGCCGACATTGACCGCAATCCCTCCAGCCGGAGGTGCCACGGTCATCCAGCTGCCATCGGGTCGCAGGATTTCAAGGCCCGCCTCTTCTGCGCCAAGCAACAAAGTTATGAGATTGATGTCCTCATGCGCGCCCGCACGAATGCAACCGTCAGTCGCATCAACAATCGGTGGATAATGCAACAGGCGCAATATGCTGTTGCCATCCTCTATCGCCGGATCGAACCAATTGGCGGGCAAATCAAGATACAGCGCTATCGAAGACAAGATCCGCGCGCCGACTTTATCCATTTCGGCATAGAGTAGCTGAAACGTTTCTTTGAACTCGGGCACGTCCGGCCAAATATTGGGCAGCATTGACGACGCCAGAGGGCTCGAAGGATCGACATCGCGGCCGACATGCCAGAATTCCTTCAGGTCATGATGGTCAGCACCCTTGGCAATTTCGGTCTTGAACGGCGTGTAGCCGCGCTGTCCGGCAATAGCGGCGTCCAAGCCTTTGCGCTTTTTCGCCTCGGGCTGATCGAACAGCTCCTTGGTCAGCGCCCAAGCTTTGGCGACGAGGGCCGGGGCCAGGCCGTGGTCGATGACGGTGGCAAATCCGTAAGTCTTAAACGAATCGCCAAGCGCCTCGCCCAAATCATCGGCATCGGCTTGCTCAAGTGAAATTACGGGCATCTGTGTCATGGACATGCAGATAGTGGCTGCCTTAAAGCGGCGCTAGTGAAAAACAGGAGCAAGTCGTGGCAAAACAATATTGGCTGATGAAATCCGAACCCGATGTTTATGGCTGGGACGATCTGGTCGAAGAGAAAGAAGGCACGTGGGACGGCGTGCGCAACCACACCGCCGCGATCAACCTGAAAGCGATGAAGGTCGGTGACGAGGCCTTTTTTTACCACAGCAATATTGGACTGGAAGTTGTAGGTATCATGACGATTTCGAAGGAGCATTTCATCGATCCAACCGACGAGAAGGCGCGCTTTGTGGCGGTGAAGGTAAAGCCCGTCCGCAAGATCGCCAATCCGGTGACGCTGAAGGCGATCAAGGCCAACTCCAAGCTCGCCGACATGCAACTGGTCCGCCAGTCACGGCTGTCGGTGGCACCGGTCAAGGCTGCCGAGTGGAAAGAGATTTTGAAGATGGCAGGGGAATGAGCGTCATGCGGCTCGCTTTCCTTAGCCCCGTTCCCGAATATGAAGAGAACTGGTCGCATATAAAGGCCGATTATGTCCGGCTGTTCGGCGAAGACACCGCTTTTATCGACTGGACCATGGCCGATAATTTAGCAGACTTTGACTTGGTCACGCCGTTGCTGGCGTGGGGCTATCCGCGCGACGCTGCAACATGGTTTGCGTTGCTCGACCGGATGGAGGCGCACGACGTCGCCGTCTGTAATCCCGTCAGCGTGCTCCGGTGGAATAGCGACAAGGGCTATCTGGCGGAGCTGGACGCAGCGGGCATAGCGACAGTGCCGACGCGGATGAGCTATTCGCTGGACCAAATGGCACTTGATGAAGCGCGGCCCGCGTTTGGCAGCGATATACTGGTTATCAAGCCGCCCATCTCCGGCGGTGCCGACGGCACATTCCGTCTTGCCAAAAATGACTCGCTACCAACATCGGTCGAAGGCAAGCGGATGATGATCCAGCCTTTTCTGCCGAGTATCGCGGCAGAGGGCGAATATTCGCTGTTCTATTTCGGTGGCAATTTCAGCCATTCGATTATCAAGCGCCCCGCTACAGGCGACTTTCGCGTGCAGGACCAGTTCGGTGGCTACGAGGAAGCGATAGATGCCCCCGATGCTGCGTTGCTGTTGGCCGAGGCCGCGCTAACAGCCACCGCAGCGATCACGAATACCGGCATATTGGCCTACGCCCGTGTGGACATGCTGCGTGACGACACGGGCGATTTCCGCCTGATGGAACTGGAACTAATCGAGCCCAGTCTTTTCCTCAGCCATGCCGCCGACCGCGGCGACGCTTTTGCGAGGGCTATGCTCGCGAATATCTGAATCATTTGACAAAGGCCCCTTCGTCCCGAGCTTGTGGAAGGGTTGTACGCTTGAAGGCCCTGTTCGACAGGCTCAGCACGAACAGATAATGATGTGACACGGATTAACCCGTCCGGTAATCGACAATAATCTCGCCGCAAGCCGCAAGCTCGTCCTCATGCCCGACCTCGCGCCAGCTTTCGGCAAGCGCCGCCTCTTCCCACGCCCGCATTGCTGGAAGCGCCAGCATGTGCTCGACCCATACTTGCCCCCTGGCACCGACGTTCAGTCCATAAGTCCGCACGCGAAACGCGACCGGCGCGAAGAAGGCGTCGACCGCGGTAAACTTGCCCCCGCCCAAAAACGGCCCGCCGAAATTGTCCAGTCCCTGCGTCCATAGCTCGGCGATGCGCGCAACGTCGCGCTTCAGGGCATCCGACATCGGCTTCGGCTTGACCCGCACCCCGACATTCATCGTGCAATCACTGCGAAGCGCCGAAAACCCGCCGTGCATTTCGGTGACAGCGCACTGCGCCCATGCCTTGGCCGTTTCGTCCATTGGCCAGACGCCGTCATGACGGTCCGCCAAATACAGCGTGATGCCAAGCGAATCCCAAATCGTGCGTTCTTCGCCTTCGTTGGTACCGTCTTTCAGCAGCGGTACCTGGCCGGTGGGAGAGAAGGCCCGGAACGCGCCATAATTGCTGGTCGCTGTGAACGGCTCCAGCCGGTCCTCGAACTTTATGTCGAGCATCGTCATCAACAGCCAGGGCCTGAGGCTCCAGCTCGAATAGTTACGGTTCGCGGTGATTAGTGTGTAGTCCATATCAATTGCCTAGCCGAATCGATGCGCCGCTTCAAATCTCTGCTTTGCGTCACCGCAAAGCCACCTCACATTGAGCCACATTGGCCACATTTTCGAAATAAGCTATGGCAAGCGGACGCTCCCGCGAGTAGCTACCACCGTCAAATCTCAACAAACGGTCGCAAAACGGAAGCATGAATGGGCAAAGCAATTGAATTGATTGCACAACCGGTCGCAAGCCCGTCACCGACGGCGCTAAAATCAAAACTGCATCTTCGCCTTCCGATCCCCGAAACATTGCTGATGCTGGCATTCGTATTGGTCGGCCTGTCGATCAGCGTGCTGTTCAAACTGCCGGTCAGCTTACCCACCAGTGCCTCTCTGGCTTTTACCGGCATGGGCTATATGACGCCTGCCATTGTGATCCTCGCAGGCTTGCTGATCACGCTGGCGACGCAAAAGGCAGCACGCACGCTGTATTTCTTGACCGTTCTTCTGGCTTATGGCGCGATATTGATCGTCCATTTCAATATCAAGTTGTGGGTTCACCAGATCAACCCCGATTCCTGGGATCGCGCCTATCTGGAAATCGATACAGCATTGGCTCCACTGGTAAATGCGGCATTCGCCATACGGGGTGCGCTCGGCTGGATGGGCAGCGCGCTCGACCTGCTGTATCTATTCGCATTTCTGGCGATGTTCGGTTGCAGCATAATTGTCCATTCGTCGCGCTCGTTCATTGTCTTTCGCAAGGTCGTGCTGACCGCGATGCTGGTCCATGTCCTTGGCGCGCTCAGTTACCTGATCGCACCCGCACTCGGCCCGTTTCTGTACGAGGCCGGTGCCAACGCGCTGGAGACCAAGCGGCAGGTTTATATGCTGGCGGCGCATAAGGAAGCGCTGGCAGGCGGTACGATGTGGTTGAGTGCGAACGGTGCCCAATATCTGGCAACCGGGTTGGCGGCGATGCCGTCGCTGCACGTCGCGTCATCGGCGGTATTTGTGTATTATGCCTGGCGGTATGAACGGCGGCTATGCTGGCTCTATCTGCCGCTTTTCGCGTTCATAATGAACGAAGCAGTCGCCACCCGCTGGCATTATCTGGTGGATATCATTGCTGGGATCGGCCTGACCGGGCTCGCGGTATTTGTGGTCGAGTATTTCTTCTTTAAATGGATCACAGATGTTGGTGCAGAACCGGCGACGGCGACCGAAGCCTAGGCCGAACAGCGCCCAACGATAACGGTTGAAATTAGTTGCGGTACTGCCATCGAAACGTTCGGGCAGACGCAGCCATCCAAGCGATCAACGCTCGAATAGTTAAGGTTCGCGGCAACAAGCCTGTATGCTTATATCATGTTACCGCTTTGGCACAACGGCAGGTCGGGGCGATGGCAGGGGAATATCGCTGAGATCCAGCCAGCGCGAATCCAGACGGTTATGATAGCTGTCGATTACCGCGAACGGAATGCGGAAGGGCGTGCCCCAGTTGCTGTTCCACATGGCAACGACACCATTGCGGGTCGCAGGTTCGAAGATCATGGTGGCGCGAAAGCCGTCGACTGCCCCCGAATGGCCAACGATCCGGTGCCCGGCATAAGTGAAGCTACGCCAGCCTAGGCCATATCCGGCATTAGAATTCGCTTGTTTCAGTGCGCCACCATATAGTGCCGGTGTGTCGACACGCGGAGCCTGCGCAATCCGCAGCACAGAAGGCGGCAGCACGTCCGGGCGTTCACCCATTGCCGCCTGCAGCCACCGCGCAAAATCGAGTATGTTGCTGTTGATCCCTGCAGCGGCAGGTACACGCCAATAGGTTTCGCGTAGCGTCCGCACTTCGTGGTCAGAATGCGGACGCGCCCAATCTTTTGATCCCGTAAGGCCTGTCATGCCATACGTCGCGCTGGTCATACCGAGCGGCAGAAAAAATCGTTCGCTGACCGTGTCAGTGAAGGGCCGGTTCGCCGCCTGCGTCAATATTTCGCTGGCAGCATCAAAGGCGACATTCTGGTAGGTATGGCATGTGCCGGGCGGGCATTGCAGCGGGGCAGCAGCAAGACCGGCCCTGATGACGCCCGGGTTTTCGCCGTCTTCCAGCCTCTCGTCATAGGCGTTTTTTGTAAGACCTGTCTGGTGCGAAAGCAGCTGCGCAAACGTCACCTGCGATTCTGCACCACCCGGCAAGCGTAGCGAAGTTTGCCAGTTAGTGATCGGGCGCGTTAGATTGATCACACCTTCGCTTGCCAGAGAAACCGCAAGCGTACCTGTTACGGTCTTGGAAACCGAGGCCCAGCGGAACATAGTGTTGGGCGTTACGGGCGTTTGGGTCGACCGATCAACAACGCCATAAGTGCGAACGAAGCGCACCTCGCCCGCCTCAATAACCGCCACCGCAAGCCCCGCCATTTCAGGACGAGATGACAGCTCGGCCAATTGCCGGTCAAGTGTGCGATAGTTGATACGCCCGCGCCACTCTTCGGGTGTGTCGGGCAGTCCATCGACAGCGTTGCCAGAAATGCCAGGCGTACCGGGAAAATGTTTGTTCCCGACAAATATTTGAATGCCATACCAGCCGGTCAACCCCAGCGCGGCAATCACGATTAGCGCTTTAAAAATTCGATGCATTTTTGCGGCTAGATTGCCACATCATATCTTGCCGTCGTCTTCGCCGCCACTTCGTCAGCGGTTACACCCGGTGCCATCTCGACCAGCTTGAATGGCGATTGATGGTCGGGCCGCTGGAAAACGCAGAGGTCGGTGATGATCATATCGACCACATTCTTGCCGGTCAGCGGCAAGGTGCAGGCGGGAATAAACTTCGGGCTGCCATCCTTGGCATTGTGCTCCATCACCACGATGATCTTCTTGACGCCCGCGACCAGATCCATCGCGCCGCCCATGCCCTTGATCATCTTGCCGGGAATCATCCAGTTGGCGATATCACCATTTTCCGCGACCTCCATCGCGCCGAGCACGGTCAGGTCGATATGGCCGCCGCGAATCATCGCGAAGCTGGCCGCGCTATCGAAATAGGCGGTTTGCGGCAGCTCGCTGATCGTCTGCTTGCCTGCATTGATGAGATCGGGGTCTTCATCCCCCGCATACGGAAACGGCCCGATGCCGAGCATGCCGTTTTCCGATTGCAGCGTCACCTCGACACCGACCGGAATATGATTGGCAACCAAAGTCGGAATGCCGATGCCAAGGTTTACATAATATCCGTCGCGCAATTCCTTCGCGGCGCGGGCGGCCATCTCATCGCGGGTCCAGCTCAATGTATCAATCCATCTTCGTTGGTGGTGGGAGAAGAAATCTCGGTCGCCGGGCTTCCACGCTCTGCATCGACACCTTCCCAAATGCGGGCAAGCGCTTCCATCTCGGAAATACCTGTTGCCTGCGCATAGGTTTTCGCACCGTGGCGGATGCAATCGACGAGGGCCATGCCAAACGCGAACGGGTCGGCACCGATCGGCACCGGATTGATGAAGCAGGTGAC
>JANONL010000452.1:0-2872 GCA_031420815.1 Sphingomonadales bacterium
CGGCGCGATATTGTCGTCGCCGGTCACCGACTGCGCGCCGGTGCTGGCGGCTCTGGAGGCGATGAACATTCCGTTCGTGCGAATATCGCCGGGGACCAACCATGCACTGACGTCATCGGTGTTTATGGACGACACGCAGGCGGCCGATGACATGACGACGCATCTGATCAACATCGGCCACCAGCGGATCGGCTTCATCATCGGCCATCCCAATCATATGGCGAGCGCCGAGCGGCAGGCGGGTTACGAACGCGCGCTAGGCCGAGCCGGAATTTCGGCCGATCCCGACCTGATTGCCGAGGGTCAATTCGATTTCGAGAGCGGGGTCGCCGCGACCGAGAAATTCCTAGCACTCAAATACCCGCCGACCGCTATTTTTGCCTCGAACGATGACATGGCATCGGGCGTGCTCGCGGTCGCCCATCGTCGCGGGATTGCGGTGCCCGAGCAGCTTTCGGTCGCGGGTTTTGACGACACCACGCTTGCCCGCGTCGTATGGCCGCCGCTTACCACGATCAACCAGCCGGTGCGCGATCTTGCCGCTACCGCCACCGAACTCCTGCTGGGCAGCGGCGGCATCGAGCACCGCCGCCTGCCTCACCAGCTGATCGAGCGCGAATCGGTAGCACCCCCTTACTCCCCTAAAACAAAGAGCAAAAATATATGACATTGTCGCAACCTCCGCAAACACGGCCTTTGGGCAAAAGCGGGATAGAAATTTCCTCCATAGCATGGGGCATGTGGCGCTTTGCCGGGCTTGACATGCCTGCCGCGCGCGCCGCGATTGATGCAGCATTCGACGCAGGCATCACCCTGTTCGACACTGCCGACATTTACGGGCTGGGCGAAACCCACTTCGGTGCAGCGGAAGAATTGCTTGGCAAGGTATTTGCCGAAGCCCCCGAATTGCGCGACCGAATGGTGCTGGCGACCAAGGGCGGCATAGCCCCGCCCGCACCTTATGATAGCAGCGCCGAGTATCTGTCCGACGCCATCGACAACAGCCTGCAACGGATTGGGACCGACCGGATTGACCTGTGGCAAATACACCGCCCCGACATATTGACCCACCCGCAGGAAATCGCACGGACCATCGAGGACGCGCATAAGGCGGGCAAAATCCGCAGCTTTGGTGTGTCCAACTTCACGCAGGCGCAGACTGCGACGCTGGCGCAGTTCAGCAGCGTGCCGATTGTTTCGACCCAGCCCGAGCTGTCGGCGCTGCGTATCGACACAATCGAGAACGGAGAACTCGACCAGGCGATGGCGATGGATCTCGCAGTGCTTGCATGGTCTCCCTTGGGCGGGGGCCGGATTGGCGACCCGACCAACAAACGCGAACAGGATGTTGCCGCTGCACTCTCGGGCGTTGCTGCGGCACACGGCGTATCGCGGACGGCGGCGGCATATAGCTGGATCATGGCGCATCCCGCCCGGCCAATACCGATAGTCGGCTCGCAAAATCCGGCGCGGATTGCCGAAGCTGCCGACGCGTTCAAAGTCAAATGGACCCGCGCTGACTGGTATAATGTATTGGTCGCGGCAAGAGGAGTGCCGCTGCCATGAGTGGTCAATGCGAAGTCAGCTGGTTTTCGGCGTTATGTGACGATGATTACGAGTTTTTAGGCCAACCTGATCCGATGCTAGCGTCGAGCTGGGAGCATTGCCGTAATATCGTACTGGCCGCCGAAAAGGGCGGTTTTGATAACATCTTGCTGCCATCGGGCTATGCGCTCGGCTTGGACACCACCGCCTTTACCAGTGCCATCGCCGTGCTCACCAGCCGCATCAAATTGCTGATGGCGGTGCGCGTTGGTGAAAGCTGGCCGCCGCAGCTGGCGCGGCAAATTGCAACGCTAGACCAGATTTCGGGCGGCCGAATGAATATCAACATCATCTCGTCCGACCTGCCCGGCGACAAAATGGACAGCGAACCACGCTACCGGCGCACGGTCGAGGCGATGCAGATATTAAAGACGCTGCTAAATGGCGAACATCTGAGCATCGACGGTGAGCATTATAAAATCGACCTGGGTCCGCCGCGAATGAAGACGGTCAGCGGCAAATGCCCGCCGCTCTATTTCGGTGGCCTGTCCCCCGCCGCGAAAGACGCCGCCGCCGAAGGATGTGATGTATATCTGATGTGGCCCGAGACGGTGCAGGGCGCGAAGGATTTGGTAAACGACATGACTGCGCGCGCCGCGAAGTTTGGACGCACGCTGAAATATGGTTTCCGTGCCCATGTCATCGTCCGCGAAACCGAGGCCGAGGCGCGCGATTATGCGACGCGGTTGCTATCGAAGCTCGATGCCGAAACCGGCGATGCAATTCGCAACAAGTCGCTCGACAGCACCAGCACCGGCGTTGCGCATCAGGCGGAACTACGAGAGGCATCTGCAGGCAATGAGGGCTATATCGAGGATAATCTGTGGACCGGAATCGGCCGTGCCCGGTCAGGCTGTGGTGCTGCGATTGTTGGTGATCCCGATCAGGTGCTGGCCAAGATCAATGCCTATCGCGAAGTGGGAATCGAAGCGTTTATATTGTCGGGCTATCCGCATTTGAACGAGTGCGATATGTTTGCGCGTTATGTGCTGCCTAAGCTGGAGCATGGGCCGCTGGCGGTGGATTGAGGAAAAGGGGACAGTCACCCGAGCGCAGTTTTGCGGCATAGAATGCGCTGAGGTGACTGTCCCCTTTTCCTAAAAACGTTTACATCCCCGCGAGACCCCCGATCAAGTCGGGGATGACAATGGTTTTTGATGCAGTCGTTATTCAGATAACCCGGCCATCCGGTCCGCCTGATCCTCGGCAATCAACGCATCGACCAGCTCACCCAATCCGCCGCCCTCCAATATCTCGGGCAGCTTGT
>JANONL010000453.1:0-2726 GCA_031420815.1 Sphingomonadales bacterium
CGACAGCAGGGCGCGAGTGACGAACGCTGCCGTCACAGTTTACTTGGGTTCCAGCGCGAAATCGACGGCAACGCCAACTTCCAATATGTCCGTGCCGACCCGCACCGGAGGGGAAGACGTGCGGACGATTGGTGGCGGCGACATCGCAGATGCTTGTTCGGCAACGGCGTCGCCATAATAAGGCTGCGGTCCAGCCTGTGCGCCGCCGTCGCGGATCGCCAACACCCGCGCGATCTTCATGTTAGCCGCTACCGCATAAGCTTCGGCCCGCGACCGCGCTGCCTTATACGCGTTGCCATAGGCCGACAGTTTCGCTTTCTCCGGATCGGATTGCGATAGCGTCGGGCCGGAAAGAATGTTCGCTTTGGCCGCAGTGACGGCACCGATTGCCTGACCGATCTTGTCAACATTTCGAACACGCACAGTGACTTGATTGAAAGCCTGATACTGCCCTTTTTTCGGTCCCCAATCGACTCGGTTAATGCCTATCGACTGAGTCTGGATTTCCTTTTCGGCTACGCCCACTTTTTCTAGCGCATCGACAATTGTTGTCATTTTGGACTCATTGGCTTGCGAGGCGGCTGCACCGGTTGCCCCGAAAGTTTCAATGCCGGCCGAGAAAGTCGCCAGATCGGGACGCACCTCGTTGCGCCCCAAGGCGCTGACGCTTAGCAGGGTTTCGTCATGGTCGACGCCGCGTGGGTTGTGACGGTCGCCACCTCCCCCGCCGCAAGCAGCGAGGGCAAAGGTTGCGCCAAGGTAGAGCGCGACGCGGATCATGCGCGCTTCTTAAACAGCAAGGTCATCCGGTCGGATTCGCCGATGGCTTGATATTTCGCTTTGTCTTTGTCCTTTAGGGCAAAGGCAGGCGGCAGCGTCCATACACCGTCTGGCCAGTTGGCGCTGTCTTTCGGGTTGGCATTGGCGTCGCTCTTACCGACCAGTTCAAACCCGTTCACTTCCATGAATTTGATGATATCGGCTTCGCGGACATAGCCTTTGCTGCCATTGGCATAGCTGAACGGCGCGTCGGGTTTGGCGCGGTGCTGTTCGATGCCGATCATGCCGTCGGGTTTGAGCAGTTCGCGCATTGCCTTGATCTCGGCATCGGCAATGTTCCAGTTCATTAAGTTGTGCATCATCCGCATGATCAGGATGCGGTCATAAGTACCCTTCACGCCCTCGGGCATACTGCTCAGTGAGAAGGCGGAAAAGTCGGTTGCGGGCCTGCCTGTCACCTTTGCTACATCGTCAGGAAATTTAACAACGCCTGCGGCGATGCCTTCCTTCTGCTTGTCGGTGAAATGGGTGTTGGTGCCGAAGTAAAGTCCGCTAAACTTTCCCTTTTCGTTGACATAGCGGCCCAAGATGCGCGTGTACCATTCGCCGCCGGGCGCGTATTCGCCGACGACATGGTCAGGGTGAATTTGGAAGAATTCCAGCGTCTTTGCCGGTTGGCGATATTTGTCGCGCTTGGCGTCTTCTGCGCGCGCCGGGTCAGCGAGGATGGTTGCAAGGCGAGCCTGATGCGCTTTGTGCATCTTGTCATGCTCGGCTTTGCTCATGCCGTGATGTTGGGCGGCCGCAGGGGCGTTGAGGGCGGTGGCGGCAAGTGCTATTAAGATGAGTTTTTTCATGGGCGAGTTCCTCTCGATTGGATGACCGGTATATGGAGTTGAAGCTTTAGTTTGCCAAGCGTTTCAAAGCGGCACTTGCTGGCTTGAGCAATGAAAGCTGCCGCCGCCGGTCAGAACTGCATCTGCTGGCAGGCCGACAATCTTTCGGTCAGGAAATAACACGGCTAATTCTGCCAGCGCATCGTCATCATGGCGGCTGCCATAGGTCGGCACGATGACCGCGCTGTTACCGATATAAAAGTTCATATAGCTGGCGGGGACAGCCTCGCCATATTGTTCAAACCGCCCGACCGAGGGCAAGGGCGTGACCTTGCAACCGAACGCTTCAGCACGCGCGCGGGCGTCGGCATAGGCTGCGGTATTGGGATCGTCGGTGTCACGCGCCTCAGGAATCACCAAATGGTCAACGCCGACGAAGCGCGCAAGATTATCGACATGACCATCGGTGTGATCGTTGGCCAGGCCGTCGCCCAGCCATAATAACCGTTCGATACCAAGGTCGCTCCGCAATCGCGCCTCAATCTGTGCCTTGTCGAGCGACGCGTTGCGATTGGTGTTCAAAAGGCAGTCACCGGTGGTCACGGCAGCGCCTTTTCCGTCGACATCGATCGAGCCACCCTCCAGAACCCAATCACATCTCGTGACATTAAGGCCAGCGGCCCTTGCCAGCGTTTCGCCGACATTCTGATCACCGTCGAAATTGAATCGGTTGCCCCAGCCATTAAACCTAAAGTCTCGCGCTACCCGCGTTTGACCATCGCAAACAATGATACAACCGGTATCGCGCAACCAGACGTCGCCGATCTGCCGTTCTTCGACAATGACACCCGGCTCAACCAGATCGCGCGCGACCTTGGCCGCGTCCGCATTGCCCGCAATCAAGTGGACCGTCTCGCCTTTGCCGCCGTCATGCACAGCGTTGGCAAAGGCGGCTATTTGTTTCTGGGCGGCGGCAAAAGGCTCCTCCCAATGCCCCCAGAAACTGGGAAAGCCGATCCAAACGCGTTCATGCGGTCTCCATTCGGCGGGCATGCGGAAAGTCATACAAAACTCCGTTCGCCCTGAGGCACTGAGCACGCTAAAGGGCGA
>JANONL010000454.1:0-2457 GCA_031420815.1 Sphingomonadales bacterium
ATTCCCCTTAAATTCACTTTAAAGCGATACCCACACCAGCATCGTGCCGGTCTGGGAGTTTCAAGGTGGGGCTTCATTGAACCGTTCGCGACCCTGGTTATTTTTTAAAGCCAAACTCGCGTTCGGCTCAATTTCGCGTTGGTCCCCCTTGAGACACATGAAGTTTCGTGCAAAAAGGGGGGGTGCGTCAACGGCTAAAATTTACGCTTTGTTTACAACGTTTTATGGTAACATTTTGTTAACCATGATGTAAAATCGCATCACAAACGCAAAAAGTATAGAATCGCAGTATGGTACTAAGGATATATAACCATGTTATCTTTACGGTGATATACCGGGGCGCTTGTCCGCCAATGTTCGATGCCAAGGCGGCTGTGGCGCGGCCCTTAAAAGTTACCTGACAGCCAAGCGAGACCTGTAAGTCAGGTTAACCCGTTCCGAGAGGATGAGATAGGGCAACCAGATCGTCGCGCTGATCAGCACTTTTTTGACATTGCCGCCGAGCAGATCACCCAGCGCCGAGCCTACCGCCGTTGGCAGGCCGGGCGTGCTGCCGACAACCTGCGCAATCGCCAGTTGCGATACGATATCTACGCCCCATACCAGCAGCAACAGACGGGGAAACCAAGGGACATTGCGCAGCGCCATGACGAACGCCACGACATAGAGGAAGTTCATCAGCACGACGTCGAAGGTCATCATGCCAAAAATCATCTGCCCCCACAACGGCGCGTTGCCGTTCATCGCGGGGACTGCGGTGAGGAATTCCAGGCTGCGCACCGGGACGTTCAGCAACATGCCGATCAGCAGCGACGCCATCATGCCGGTCGCGCCGAACGAGGGATGCTGACGCGCGGTCAGGCAGTTGACGTCCTGCCATTTGCCGACGCGTGAAAGCCGGATATCGGGTTGTTGCAGCAAGCTGCCGCGCGGGAACACTTTCGACGCGAGCATATAGGCGGCGACGGGTGATGCCGCGACCAGAATGTAAGGCAAAGCGGTCTCTATGAAATCAAGCGGGCCGTTGATCGGCGAAACCGCAAAGGCGATGCGCAGGCCGCAGGCAAAGGAAACAACGATCATCCAGACCATCATGATCCTGGCCATACTACCCTCCAGCGCGGCTACAGCGGTCACGCTTTTGCGGTAGAGATGATCACTCCAGGTCGCCATTGCTGCCTTCATTGCATATCAATCCCTATAGAGCCAAGCCTTATCGGATTAAACAAACAAGGTTAACAAATGTTGCAGCGCCCGAGCCGGGTGCCCCCTTTCGGTACGTGCCAAGGCTGCGACGGGTAGCTATCGGATGGCGATGCGTCTGATCGCCGGTGACCCATCCATATTTGCTGCCAACCCGTGTCAGGTGGAAACTCTACTCGCCTCTAAGATTTTATGAGCAAGCACAAGATCTTGCGGTGTGTTGACATTGAAAAACGGGTCAAAGGGCTGCGCCGGCCACTCAACCGTGACCATGCCTGACCGCTCGGCAAATCCGATCAGGGACCGCCGACTGGTTGCTGCATAATCGGAGAGCATCGACAGCGTCGTAACCGACCACAGCGCACAAATCGGATGCAACCGATCCGCGCTTTTTACCATCGCGACTGCGGCGCTGCCGATTTCATCGACGAGTCGTCCAAGCAGGTCGGCGGGCAGAAATGGCATGTCACAGGGGACCACAAGAGCATGCGATGCCTGTTGTTCCACCGCAAATGTGAGCGCGCTGGACAGCGCCGACAACGGACCCGCGCCTTGCGTTTCATCATACAACCTTACGACGCCAACAGGTATGGTCCACGACGCATTTTGCTGCACCGCCACCGCTATCGTCGGCGACATGGCCGAAACCAGCGTTAAGGCCCGTTCGATGAGGCTGATGCCGTCGAAAAGCTGCGTTGGCTTGTTTCCGGCCATTCGTGAGCCGTCCCCTCCGGCGGCAACAATGACTGGGATCGGCTGACTGGCAGTCATTGTTCTTTCCTATGCGATGGACCGGAAATCCGAGACTGCTACGCAATATATAGGGTAGTAAATATCATATATGAAAGTTCAACTCATTGCTGATATTGAAGCCCTGAAACGGATGCGCTCATTGCGTTAAACCGCCGAATTTTGGTAATATTCGGCCATTTCGGATCGACGTATGTATGATGCGCCATAAAAGACGGCGATGCTATTCGTTGCAACATGCGCGCGCCGGTGCGATTGGTCAGTCCTGTGCCATTTTAATCGCGAGCAGATATGCAGTTCACCACTTTCGATATCGATGTCTTCCTTCGCGATCATTGGCAAAAGAGGCCGCTGCTGATTAGGAATCCTTGGGGCACGTGGCGCAATCCGCTCGAACCCGATGAGCTCGCCGGGCTGGCGTGCGAGCAGGAAGTCGAGTCTCGCCTGATAACGCAGCAAGGCGATGCGTGGCCGAATACACTGGGCGTGGAAAACGGTCCCTTG
>JANONL010000455.1:0-2019 GCA_031420815.1 Sphingomonadales bacterium
ACCAACTTCGCCTAAGCGCCGACGCGCTAAGGCTACATATCCTCTCCCAATGGGAGAGGGGGAGATGAATGAAGTGATGACCCAATATGTATATCGTTTCGGTGGCGGCGTCTCGGACGGCGACGAAACAGTCCGCGGCAACAAGAATATTTTGGGCGGCAAAGGTGCGAACCTCGACGGCATGGCCTCGATTGGCCTGCCGGTGCCTCCCGGCTTCACGATCACGACCGAGATGTGCAGCGCTTATTACGCCAACGGCCAGACCTTCCCCGACAGCGTCCGCGCTGGGGTTGCAACCGGCATCGCGCATATCGAGCACGTGACCGGCACGGTCTTCGGCGATCCGGCCAATCCATTGCTCGTCTCGGTCCGCTCGGGTGCTCGCGTGTCGATGCCGGGGATGATGGATACCGTTCTGAATCTGGGGCTTAACGACGTGACCGTAGTGGGCCTCGCAACCTCGTCGGGTGATGCGCGGTTTGCGTGGGACAGTTATCGCCGGTTCATCCAGATGTATGCCGATGTCGTGCTCGAGCTCGATCACGGTGCGTTCGAGGAGGCATTAGAAATCGCCAAGGAAGATCGCGGGTTCTATCTCGACACCGAACTTTCAGCAGGTGATTTGAAGGCCCTGGTCGCCGAATATAAGAGACTGGTTGAGGCCGAATGGGGCAAGCCGTTCCCGCAGGATGTCCATGACCAGTTATGGGGCGCGGTCGGCGCGGTGTTTGGCTCTTGGGAATCGGACCGTGCCAAGGTTTACCGCCGCCTGAACAACATCCCGGGCGACTGGGGCACCGCAGTCAATGTGCAGGCCATGGTGTTCGGCAATATGGGCGAGACTTCGGCGACTGGCGTGGCGTTTACCCGCGACCCAGCGACCGGCGAGAACGCCTATTACGGCGAATATCTGATCAACGCACAGGGCGAAGACGTGGTCGCGGGTATCCGCACGCCGCAATATCTGACGTTGGCTGCGCGCGAACGGGCCGGAGCGAAACCGCTGTCGATGGAAGAAGCGATGCCTGTGGTTTACGGGCAGCTTGCCGACGTTTTCGGCATCCTCGAAACGCATTACCGCGATATGCAGGATATCGAGTTCACCGTGGAGCGCGAGAAATTGTGGATGCTGCAAACCCGGTCGGGCAAGCGCACCGCGAAGGCTGCGTTGAAGATTGCGGTCGATATGGCGGAATCGGGGATGATTACGAAAGAAGAGGCGGTGCTGCGTGTCGACCCGATGGCGCTCGACCAGCTGTTGCACCCGACGCTCGATCCCGATGCACCGCGCGATGTGCTAACGTCTGGCCTGCCTGCTTCGCCAGGTGCTGCATCGGGCAAGATCGTGTTCGACGCCGATACCGCCGAGCAGCATGATGCGATGGGCGAGGCGGTCATCCTTGTCCGTATCGAAACCAGCCCGGAAGACATTCACGGGATGCACGCCGCCAAGGGCATCCTCACCGCACGCGGCGGGATGACCAGCCACGCGGCGGTGGTCGCGCGCGGCATGGGGCGGCCTTGTGTGTCTGGTGCTGGCACGCTGATCATCGACGCCAAGGCCAAGACGCTTCGCATCGGCGACCGCCATTTGGGCGAAGGCGATATCATCACCATCGACGGCACCAGCGGCGAAGTGATGGCGGGCGCAGTTCCAACTTTGCAGCCCGAACTGGTCGGCGATTTCGGCACGTTAATGGTCTGGGCCGATGCAGGCCGCCGGATGAAAGTCCGCGCCAATGCCGAAACGCCGCTGGACGCGCAAACCGCGCGCGATTTCGGCGCTGAGGGTATCGGTCTGTGCCGAACCGAGCATATGTTCTTCGACGCCGCGCGGATCACCGCAGTACGCCAGATGATTCTAGCCGACGACGAAAAGGGCAGGCGCGTGGCGCTCGACAAATTGCTGCCTGAACAACGGGGGGATTTTGCCGCGATTTTCGAGGTAATGGCCGGATTGCCCGTCACCATCCGCCTGCTCGACCCGCCGCTGCACGAATTTCTGCCGCATGAGGAATC